>CADBOX010000376.1 GCA_902796415.1 uncultured Lachnospiraceae bacterium | reverse complement strand
GTCCGGTCCATATAGGAAAGCCATTCATCCAACTCGGATTCCTTTTGAATTCCCCAGATGGGCAGAGCATTATCAAACTGCGTCATGAAAGCCATGGCAGCATCCGAACGATGAATCAATCCTCCGGCCAATCCTTTCATACAGATGAAACCGACTTCTTTCTCCTTGCAGAGATGAACCAGATTGATTTCTTTTTCAGAAGCAAGATAGCTGAAGGGGAACTGCATGGTTTCATAATAGCCGGAATTCACACAGTCGATGGCCACTTGAATCTTGTGGGCAGTCACACCGATATGGCGGATTTTCCCTTCTTCTTTTGCCTTAAGCATGCACTCATACATACCACTGCCGTCGCCCGGAGTCCAGCACTGATCTACACAATGGAATTGATAAAGATCGATATAATCTGTCTTCAGCAATCTTAAGGAAGTTTCCAGGTCTTCCCGAAACTGGTCCGGAGTTTTCGCCATTGTCTTAGTTGCAATATGGATTTTATCTCTCATTCCATGGAAGGCATAGCCCATTTTCTCTTCGCTGTCCGAGTAGGCCCGGGCTGTATCAAAATAAGTCATACCTCCCTCATAAGCCTTCCTCAATATCCTTGCGGCGGTCTCCAGATCCACCCGTTGGATCGGAAGAGCTCCAAAGGCATTTTGTGGACTGCGGATTCCTGTCTTACCTAAAGTGATGGTATTCATTCATCTTTCCTCCATTCATGAATTGTATCTGCTAATACTATAACTCAAAATCAGCTGAAAAAACAGTTGTTTTGGCAGAAAGAAAAGAAAAATAAAGAGTACCATATTTTACTATTCATGTACTGATATGTTTATAGCTTTCCCATAGTTATAATGATATAATACTAGCAAGAATATCAGATAGTACTATGGATGGAGGTATATAATATGAGTAAAAAAGTTTTGGTCATAACAGGCAGCCCCAGAAAGAATGGTAATTCCAATAAACTGGCAGCGTCATTTGCCGGGGGAGCCATGGCTGCCGGTCACCAGGTGGAGATTCTTGATGCCTGTACCCTTAAGATGGATGGATGCCATGGTGATGGTTCCTGTCATGAGAGAGGATATTGCGGTTTAAAAGACGACGGTGTTCTGCTTCATGAGAAGATGTGCTGGGCAGATGTCCTTGTTCTGGTTACTCCTGTATACTGGAAGAGTTTCACCTCTCAGATTAAGAAGGTGGTAGACCGTCTGTACCCCTTCGCCGCTCCCAAGCCAAGAGCAGCCTGCACAGTGAAGGAGTCTTATCTGCTGGCCACCGCCAACAATCCGGACCCCGCAGTATTTCGTTGCCTGAAGGAAGAATTTGATCTGCTGAATACTCTGCTTAAGTTCGAGAAGAGAGGAGTGATTCTTGCTGGCGGACTGGGAGCTCCGGGAGCTATAGACGACCATAGGGAGTTTCTTGAGGAAGCGGTTAAAATGGGCATGGAGGTGTAGAGTTATTACAGTAATTCTATAATATGATTATTAGTCCGACAGGGGGCAGCCATAGACAGGCTGCCTCTTTTGCCCTTTAAATGGCAAAAAAACTTGACATTTTGTCGAATTATCAATATTATAAAACAGCGTATATTTTGCATAAATATTGCTATTTCAGATATAGTAACTATGAAGGGAGAACAAGTATGGCAACATTTAAATATACAACACTGAATAATATCGCTCAGGATGGGATCGACAGACTTGGTGAGAATTTTGTGAGGACAGATGATGTGAGCGAAGCCCAGGGGATCCTGGTGCGTTCCGCCAAGATGCATAATATGGAGATCTCTGATCAGCTTCTGGCTGTGGGAAGAGCAGGTGCCGGCGTGAATAACATTCCTGTCGAGAAGATGGCAGAGAAGGGTATCGTAGTCTTCAATTCCCCCGGGGCTAATTCCAATGCGGTAAAAGAGTTGGTTATCGCTGTGTTGATTTTGGCATCCAGAAATATCGTGGATGGTATCAACTGGGTTCAGGCAAATGAGAATAATCCGGATATCGCTGCCGATGTGGAGAAGGAGAAGAAGAAGTTTGCCGGTACCGAGATCAAAGGTAAGAAGCTTGGCGTCATCGGTCTGGGAGCCATCGGAGCCAAAGTATCCAAGGCTGCAGTATCTCTTGGAATGGATGTCTATGGCTACGATCCTTTTGTGGATGCCAAAAAGGCCAAAGATATCAATAAGAAGATGACTTTCATCAGTTCCATAGACGACATCTATGAAAACTGTGATTATATCACCATTCATGTTCCTGCCATGGAATCCACAAAAGATTACATCAATGAGGAATCTATTCAGAAGATGAAAGAAGGCGTTGTGGTCCTGAATATGGCCAGGGATGTTCTCATCGACGAAGAAGCTATGCTGGTTGCCCTTGATGAGGGTAAAGTAAGATACTATGTATCTGACTTCCCCAACCCTACGGTAACAGGTCATAAGAACTGCATCACCATTCCACACCTTGGGGCATCCACCGAGGAGGCAGAGAAAAACTGTGCCATTATGGCCTGCGATGAACTGAGGGAGTATCTGGAGTATGGTAACATCAAGAACAGTGTGAATTACCCGAACATCGATGCAGGTGTCTGTGCTTCAGAGTGCAGGCTGATCGTTCTTCATAAAAATATCCCCGGTATGATCAAGAAGCTTGCCCACGTGGTTGAAGATGAAGGCATCAACGTGGCTGAGATGACAAACCGTTCCAAGGGCAATTATGCTGTCACGGTTCTGGATCTTGACTCTCAGATTTCCGGTCAGAATGAAGAGAATCTTTCCAAGATAGACGGGGTATTCAAGATTCGAAAAGTAAAATAAAAAAGAATAAAAAGTGATAAGCAAGGAGGAATCATTTGGGTGTGATTCCTCCTTAGTTTTTAGATAAAAATATAGAGAGAATACAATTAATTGCCTTTATAAATTTGTAAAATTCTGATATGATATATTAAGTTTTAATAATTACATTTTTTATATTTTTTATTCTTCAGTGCCTGATAGTAAAAATCTGACATTTTTGATGTCCGATTATACTGTCGGGATAATAGGGAACCAGGTGAAAATCCTGGACGATCCGGTCACTGTAAGCAGTTATCACATCTGTGGATACCATTGTACGAAAAGGCAATTTTGCCTGGTGTATGAGAAGGTGCAGATTAAGGGATAGGTTGGAGAATACGACTCCATCTATCTGTGGGATTCTTGGGAATCCAAGCTGTAAGTCAGGAAACCTGCTGAGGAATGTGAAAGTGCTTCCGAAGAAGGCCAACATCACAGATGCCAGACTGATACCCTATATTTGATGGTATAATGGTATAGAAGATCCGAACCCGCTTCGTAAGAAGCGGGTTTTTTTGTTGTTCTGATTTCATAACGATTACAGGGAAGGTGAAAAGAAATGGTAAGAGTGAAGTTATTTAGTTGGTTTATGGTTTTAATTCTGGTGTTTGCTAATCTGACTCCTATGTCTGTATTCGCAAGCGAAGCAGATGATTCTCC
>CADBOX010000375.1 GCA_902796415.1 uncultured Lachnospiraceae bacterium | reverse complement strand
CTGATGATACACTTATGGCTTTGATGGAGAGTGTGGCAAATAATGCGGAGCATGATATTTTTGACGTAAAGATCATCATTGACGGAGATCGTTATTTTGTGTTTGAGAAGCACAATGTGAATTTTTGGACGCCATGTGTCCTTTATGAGTATTACCCTGCAGACTCAAAGCTTACTGAGCTTTATAAGTGGGATGATGTGGAGCTTACAGGCATTGCATTATGCGGTTCGGCAGTTATTATAGGCGGGGCGGATGAACCGACTTCAGTCTATCTTTCACCAGGAACGACCGAAACTGGAAAGGGAACGGAAAAAAAAAAAAAAAAAACATCAAACGAGCCTATCACGGTAAGTTTTGTAGATTCGGTGGAAAATGCAGATGTATGGCTTATTCCGGATACCGAAGAAAATCGAAAAACATCTGTATGGGGAACTGCTTCGATAAAGAATGCTGAGCAAGAGAAAGAGTACTCTGTTGAAATCCCCAAAAATCCCGGTTATATGTATCTCTTACAAATGATAGTCGTCAGACATATTTATTATGATTCAAAAGCCATAAGACTTGGAGACGGATATTCCCTGTTGCTCTATCGGGATAAAGAAAATGAGGATGTCCGTCTTGTAATATATGATGAAGCCGGAGAAAAAATCTCTGATGAATCCGTGTTCAATGCAGCGCTTTGACAGTAACTGGCCAGGAGTGTTTAGGCGGTGATAAAGCAAGCGCAGACTATTTTTGAAAATAATATGTTAATTAGGGTTAACAATTAAGAACTATTAACCGATATAATATTTGAAAACCAATAATAGTGATAAATTGTAAACTGACAGGGAAGTCTGGATTACGGATTTAATAAGAGGTGTCTATGAATGGAATCAGTGGTGTCTCTTTTCGTGAAACGCCAAAAGGACTTGAAGTACATGTCCATAAAACTGCAAAGGGATTGAAAGGCGGAAAACTGAAGAAGCGTCTTCCGTATAGTTTTAAGCAATTGTCGACAAGGATCATGCAGGCGAAGACATCGGATGCGGCAAGACCTGTGGTAGACGGGATCAGGGCGAAACTGTCCTGGCTGTATAAAAAGCTCAAAACCGGAGAATACAGTGACAGTGAAGTAAGTGCGGCTATTATCCATGCGGCAGCTATGGAAAGGATCGCAAAGAGGAAGGTCAGACACCTTGAGGAAGAGGAGGCTGCAAAAAACGGCTCCGGCATTGCAAATGCTCCCGGAGAAGAAGAGGAGATTTACGGAAAAGAGGAGTTGAAGGAAGAAATATCTGAAAGAGCAGAAGAGGCGGAAGCGGAAATGAAAAAGCTCATGGAGGATATAGAGAAACTGGAAAAGGAGCTGGCTGAAGAAAGCCTGTCTGAGCTTCAGGACATGATCTTTAACGCAGGAAGGGAAATGTCAGAGGAAGAAATAGAGGAATTGAAAAGAAAACACCGATCCGAAGAGGAACGACAGCTTACAAAAGCGGATCTCGAGTATCTGAAGGCAATGTTTGACAGGCTGGAGCAGGAAAGAAACGAAGCAAAAGCAGTAAATGTGTCCGGAGGGAGCGATGGAGAAGCATCTTTTTCATTTGCGGTAGAATGCATGCCGGAGGTGGAGATGACAGAGTTTGATGTTGGTGAAGCCGTGGATTTAATCGGATAAATAGTTAAGATTGATTAATTGTTAAAGCCTCTAAACTGATTTATAATGTACAAAATATACCGTTCAGTGAGGTGGATCATGGGAAATGAAGAAAAAATGCCAACCGAGAGGGAATGGCTCTTAATGGAAGCGATTTGGGATTGTAAGGGAGAAAGCATAACCTCCGGCGAGATACTGAAGTGGGTTTTAAAGCGTGCCCGGATGAGCGACAGGGCGGAGAGGGTGCTCCTGCATCACCTTGTACGAAAAGGACTTGTGGGATATACGGTGGATGAGCATGACAGCAGGGTTTACCACTATTTTGCAAAATGTTCAAGGGAAGAGTGTCTTAAATCCAAGAGGGAATTCTTTGTTGATACTTATTATGGAGGCAATAGTGCCGGTGCTGCAGCTTCGTTTATACAGGGACTGGAGCTTTCGGCCGAGGATCTGAAGGAATTAGAAAAGATCATAAAGAGCAGGAAAAAGAATGGATAATACTGTGATCTATATCTTAAGAGGAATTGAATTATTGCAGGATACGTTAGGGTTTGCTGTAACTTATATCGTGATCCTCTTAAGCAGATGTGCTGTTGCCTCGATCCCGATTCTTATGATCGTAATGGTCCTGCGTTCCACTATCTTAAGGAAAACGGTTTTTCTTAAGGCGGCAGTGTGGGGAATGTTTGCCATAGTCCCTTTTTTAGGGAAGCTGAAGGCATACTATGAAGTAAGAACTTTAAGTAAGCCATTCATATTATGCCAGGAAGCGGCCATTTCATTACCTCTTTTCTGTGCGCTGTATCTTATTACAGGCTCTGTAATGCTCATACTGTTCCTTAGATCTTATTTTCGAATGAGACGTATGGTCCATGACACGAGGAAAGAAGAGATAAACGGGCATGAGGTGTATGTAATAGATGCTGATATTTCGCCATTCGCGTTTGGATTGTATAAACCAAAGATCGTTATCCCGGAGCGTATGGTGGCTGAACTTGATGAAAGGGAACTGGATACGATAATCCTTCATGAAAAAACGCATATACGGCTAGGACATCTTTGGATATTCTTCCTGTGGGAGATATTTGCTGCATTGTTCTGGATCGATCCTTTTTTGAAATTATCTGCAGGAAAGCTTCGTGAGGATATGGAACAGGTCTGTGATAAGGTGACTATCCAAAGGAGCGGGCAGGATCCCTTATGCTATGGAACGCTGTTATTAAAAAGTGCTTCTTTTTATAAGACTGCGTCAGGGCGTATTCCGGCAATGCTTTTGGGAGAGAGTGGTCTGAATAAGGCGAAACAGCGATTTTTAAGGATCCGGGATTTCAATCCTTACAACCGAAAGGTAACGGTTGCGGCATGTACAGCTTTGGTGGCGGTGATCTGTGTCAGCATAATTCGGATCAGCGGCTTATCATATCCGAAGTATGAGATTTTACCGGATATCACAGTGACAGATGAACTGGGAAAGGTATATCTGGATTCGAAAAAAATGGAGCAATCAGGAGCAATAGAGAGATCAGAAGACGGACTGATCATAGACGCAGCAAAGCTAAGGGGAGCGATGTCTGAAGATTTTCCGGAGCATAAATATATCTATTTCTATTATGATATGTT
>CADBOX010000374.1 GCA_902796415.1 uncultured Lachnospiraceae bacterium | reverse complement strand
CACCGCCGTTCCGATCTCCTTGACCACCCTGCTGCCGGTGTATCTGTGGAGAGCATTAATCCCCTGGTCCATGGCCCGGGTTATGCTCAAAATCTCGGGAACACCTACTTCTTCTTTGCGGAATTTCTCAGCGACTTCTTCCATGCCGCGAAGGAATCCCTCTTCCAGTATAGTGTTGGCGGGAATCTCCTCCTCGATCGCAATTTTGACCAGATTAGACACCCTTTTTCCTTGCCCTCTTTTTAAAGAATCAATAATCTCATCAATCGTATTCATGTCATTCCCCCAAAGTATACAAAAAAATACTTACTCATTGTTATTCTATACTTTTTTGTTGGCAAAAGCAATTTATTATAGTATTTTTCCTCATTTAAATATAATTTTTGTGAAATTTAAATGATTTTCTTCGCTATTTTTGTATAAAATGTCGATAAAATATTATATAATTGTTTTTTAGCAAGAATTTAAAACGAAAAAAGGCATTGTCAACATGACAATGCCTCTTTATTCGGGGAAATCAGGAGCCTTACCGGCAATTTATACGATTCAGACTTTTACTTTGCCTAATTTCCATATATCTTTTACATATTCTTCTATGGTGCGGTCCGAAGAGAACTTTCCGGCGTTGGCTGTCTGCATCATAGCCATCCGTGCCCAGCTCTTCTCATCCCGGTAAGCGGCATCCACCCGTTTGTGGGCCTCTTTATAAGAATCGAAATCTTTCAGGATAAAGTAGGTATCCTGATCCAGAAGAGAATTGTAGAGTGCGCGGAACAGTTCCGGGTTGTCCGGGCAGTAGTATCCGTTCACCAGCTGGGTGAGAACTTTGCGTACATCTTCGTTGGAATTAAAGATATCACGAGGATAGTAATTCCTGTTTCGTTCATATTCCATAACCTCATCCGCGGACAGACCGAAGATAAAGGCATTCTCTTCTCCCACTTCTTCCACGATTTCCACGTTGGCACCGTCCATGGTACCGATGGTAGGAGCACCGTTGAGCATAAATTTCATATTGCCGGTACCGGAAGCTTCTCTGGAAGCTGTGGAGATCTGTTCACTCAGATCAGCAGCGGCGAAGATCAGCTCCGCATTGGATACACGGTAATCCTCGATAAATACAACTTTGATCTTATTCTCGATGGAAGGATCATTGTTGATCCTGTCAGCCACGGAGTTGATCAGTTTGATGGTTAATTTTGCTGTGGTGTAACCAGCAGCTGCCTTGGCACCGAAGATAAAGGTGCGGGGCACGATGTCCATGTCAGGATGCTCTTTGATTTCATTATAAAGATGCATCACATGGAGAATGTTCATCAGCTGGCGCTTGTATTCATGAAGTCTCTTCACCTGACAGTCGAACATGGACCGGGGATCCACATCAATTCCGTTGTGCTCCTTGATGTATTTGGCAAGGCGCACCTTATTCTGGTATTTGATGTTCATGAACTCATGCTGGCACTTCTCATCATCCACGTAGACATTGAGATTCTTCAGATGATCCAGGTTGGTGATCCAGTCATCTCCGATCTTGGAGGTAACCCAGTCAGCCAGAAGCCGATTGCCGTGAAGGAGGAACCTTCTCTGGGTGATTCCGTTGGTCTTGTTGTTGAACTTCCATGGCATCATATCATAGAAATCTTTCAGTTCTCTCTTCTTCAGGATCTCTGTATGTAGTCTTGCTACACCGTTGACAGAGTAGCTTCCTGCGATGGCCAGATGAGCCATGCGTACCTGCCCGTCATAGAGGATGGCCATGCTGGCAACCTTCTGCTGATCACCCGGGTAGTTGGCCTGGATCTCCAGGACAAACCGACGGTTGATCTCCTCGATGATCTGGTAGACACGGGGGAGCAGTCTGGAGAAGAGTTCGATCGGCCATTTCTCCAGGGCTTCCGACATGATGGTATGGTTGGTGTAAGCACAGGTCTTCGTGGTGATCTCCCAGGCCTCATTCCACTCCAGACCTTCCTCATCAATAAGGATACGCATCAATTCGGCTACCGCTACGGTAGGATGGGTATCATTAAGCTGGAATGTGATCTTCTCATGTAATTTATGAACATCATCATTATGTAATAATTTGTACTTTTTAACCGCACGCTGTACGGAGGCAGAGATAAAGAAATACTGCTGTTTCAGACGGAGTTCTTTTCCGGCCATATGGTTATCGTTGGGATAGAGAACTTCCACGATGGTCCTTGCCAGGTTTTCCTGCTCAACCGCCTTCTGATAGTCACCCTTATCAAAGGAATCCAGGTTGAAGTTGCTGATGGCTTCCGCATCCCAGATACGTAAGGTGTTCACGATACCGTTGCCATAGCCCACGATAGGCATGTCATAAGGAACCGCACGGACACTCTGATAGTCTTTCTGGACATACTTGGCCTTTCCGTCATGCATCTCAACGTCTATATAACCGCCGAATTTTACTTCGACCGCATACTCATCTCTCTTGACCTCAAATGGATTTCTGTCTTTGAGCCAGTCATCCGGTACTTCCTTCTGGAAGCCGTTCTCAATCTTCTGCTTGAACATACCGTAACGGTAACGGATACCACAGCCGTAAGCCGGGTAATTCAAGGTAGCCAGAGAATCCAGGAAGCAGGCTGCCAGTCGACCAAGACCGCCGTTTCCGAGGGCTGCGTCCGGCTCCTGGTCCTCGATCAGGTTAAGATCAAATCCCAGCTCTTCCAGACATTCTCTCACCTCATCATAGCAGGTGAGGTTGATCATATTGTTGCCCAGGGCTCGACCCATAAGAAATTCCATGGACATGTAGTAAACCATCTTCTGATCCTGT
>CADBOX010000373.1 GCA_902796415.1 uncultured Lachnospiraceae bacterium | reverse complement strand
CAAGATTGCTATTGATTTTTAAGTGGTCTTTGGCGTATAATGGTGCCGTGTGTGTCATGACTCCTCCCGGAGTCGTGTCAGTAGGATAAATTATAAAGCTGAACAGAAGCATGAAAGGATAAATCCATGTCAGATATGATTCATGAGATAAAAAAAAGAAGGACTTTCGCCATTATCTCCCATCCGGATGCCGGCAAAACCACTTTGACGGAGAAATTTCTCCTATACGGCGGGGTAATCAACCAGGCCGGATCCGTAAAAGGAAAAGCCACGGCAAAGCATGCGGTGTCCGATTGGATGGATATCGAAAAGGAGAGAGGTATCTCGGTAACTTCCTCCGTATTACAGTTTGAATACGAAGACAGATGTATCAACATCCTGGACACCCCCGGACATCAGGATTTCTCCGAAGATACTTACCGGACCCTGATGGCTGCGGACTCAGCAGTGATGGTGATCGATGCTTCCAAAGGTGTGGAAGCCCAGACCAGAAAGCTCTTCAAGGTATGTGCCATGCGCCACATCCCGGTATTTACCTTCATTAATAAGATGGACCGGGAGGCTCTGGACACCTTCGAATTGCTCGACCAGATAGAGAAGGAACTGGGGATTCCTACCTGCCCCATCAACTGGCCTATAGGCTCCGGAAAACATTTCATCGGAGTTTATGATCGGGATGAAGGGGAGATCGATCTGTTTTCAGATACCATGAAAGGAACCAGGATGGGTAATGTGGAGAAAATCTCCCTGGAAGACCCGGAAGCAGAAAGCTACATGGATCAGGACCAGTATGAACAACTGCAGGAAGAGATAGAACTTCTGGATGGAGCCAGTGCGGAATTTGACCAGGAGTTGGTAGACCATGGAGAACTCTCCCCTGTGTTTTTCGGTTCTGCCCTTATGAATTTTGGCGTGGAGACCTTTTTGCAGCACTTTCTTAAGATGACCAGTACCCCCTTGCCAAGAGTATCTGACCATGGTGTTATCGACCCCATGAAACAGGAAGACTTCTCAGCCTTCGTCTTCAAGATTCAGGCCAATATGAACAAAGCCCACCGCGACCGTATCGCATTCATGAGGATCTGCACCGGAGAGTTTGATGCCGGCATGGATGCTTTCCATGTACAGGGAGGAAAAAAAGTCCGTCTCTCCCAGCCTCAGCAGATGATGGCCAGCGATCGTAAGATGATCGAGAAAGCTTACGCCGGAGATATCATAGGAATCTTTGATCCCGGGATCTTCTCCATCGGTGATACCCTCACCACTGCGGAAGAAAAATATGCCTACGAAGGGATTCCGACCTTCGCACCGGAACACTTCGCCCGGGTACGCCAGGTAAATACCATGAAGAGGAAACAATTCCTCAAAGGGGTAAATCAGATCGCCCAGGAAGGTGCGATACAGATCTTCCAGGAGTACAATACCGGCATGGAAGAAATCATCGTGGGTGTGGTAGGCGTCCTTCAGTTTGACGTGTTAAAATACCGCCTGAAGAACGAGTACAACGTGGACATCATCCTGGAGAATCTTCCCTACGAACATATCCGTTGGATACTGAATGACAACATTGACCTCGCTGCCATTAATGGAACTTCCGACATGAAGAAGATCAAAGATCTGAAAGGAAGACCTCTCCTGTTGTTCGTCAATAGTTGGAGCGTAGGAATGACCCTTGACCGTAACGAAGGGCTTGAATTATCCGAATTCGGAAATGCGTGATTGATACGTAGGGGGTCCAGGGGGTCAGACCCCTTTTGGGGTCTGACCCCCAAACAAAGAATAGGCCCCAACGCACGCAAACATATGTTTGGAAATATATGGACATAATCCATACTTCATGCTACAATCAGATAAAGTATCCCTAGGGGGGTCAGACCCCATTACACTGTAATGGGGTCTGACCCCCCTATATGACCCCGATAGAATATGTGTGGAGGTGAGCGTCATGCAGGAAAAGAATATATTTAAATTGCATTCCCCTTTTGAGCCTACCGGAGACCAGCCCCAGGCTATCGATGCCCTGACGGAGGGATTTCTGGATGGGAACCAGTTTGAGACTCTTCTGGGAGTTACCGGTTCCGGCAAGACTTTCACTATGGCCAATGTTATTGCCAGGCTGAATAAGCCTACTTTGATCCTGGCTCATAACAAGACCTTAGCCGCACAGCTTTACAGTGAGATGAAGGAGTTTTTTCCGGAGAATGCCGTGGAGTACTTTGTTTCTTACTACGATTATTATCAGCCGGAGGCCTATGTTCCGTCCACGGATACCTACATCGAGAAGGATTCATCCATCAATGATGAGATTGATAAACTCAGGCACAGTGCTACGGCTGCACTGATTGAACGCAGGGATGTGATCGTGGTTTCCTCTGTCTCCTGTATCTACGGTATTGGCAGCAAGAAAGACTATGAGCAGATGATGATTTCCCTCCGTCCCGGTATGGGGATCGAGAGGGATGATCTGATTCATCGTCTCATTGATATACAGTATGTGAGAAATGAGCTGGATTTTAAGAGGGGAACCTTCCGTGTCCGTGGAGACGTGGTGGAGATCGTGCCGGTATCCACCTTTGAAGATGCATTGCGTATCGAGTT
>CADBOX010000372.1 GCA_902796415.1 uncultured Lachnospiraceae bacterium | reverse complement strand
TTCGGATTCGGCTGACATATGATAATTCGTACACATGGATGTCAGATCAAAAACCGGATGTCCGCTCCCACAGGTCATCATATCGATGAACACGAGTTCCCCGTCCTGAACCATGACGTTGCCAGGGTGACAGTCCCCGTGAATGAACGTGCTTCGGTCAGGAATGATCTCAAACAGTTTTTGAAGTTTCTCTATTTCCTCTTTTGTGCAGAACCCCTCCAGCAATGGCAGTATATGGAGGGAATCTGTCTTTACATGCGGAAACTTCAGAGTATCCACTTCTGTCTTATGCATTTTCCTTATTGAAACAGCAAATTTACGGATATAATCATCAAGGTGTTCCTTATCGTTCTCGATCACAGTAAGGAAATCCTCAGCATCCAGCAGTTCGTATACTGCGCCGTAACAGTCTCCTGCCTGGACTACGTCATAAGAAATGGCTGTAGGTATGCCGCTTACGAAGGCATTTTTGCAGAGTTCGTTCTCCCGGCGAATAATTTCCAGACTGGTACCGGGGTTGAATACCTTCAGCACCATCTCTCTGTCCAGACGGTAAACTGTCGCGGTAGCGCCTCTCCCTATGATTTCAAGTCCTTCCACACTGACAGACCGAAGAGCCTTCTGAACGTCAAATAACTCAGTAAAACCGGTCAACTCGAATATCTCATAGACTTCTGAAGAAACATTCTTCACAGTGACCGGTTCCTCACTGTACTTCCGCAGCGTCATCAATGCACGCAGGCCGGCGGAAGAAATGTATTCCAGATTTTCCGCATCCAGGACAATGTCAGCTTCCGGATACTTCCTGATGGCTTCCAACATTGACTCTTCTGTTTCCGCTGCATTATTTGCATCGATTCTGCCTTCCAGATACAGTGTCAGTAAATTGTTTTTCAAATCTGTTCTCATAAAATGCCCTCTTACGTTTAATAATTCTTTCCCAATTCGCCGTACTATACAAAATAGTAATATCAATTTTATCATTAAGAGGAAGCATTGAATACCCTGATCAGCAAATATCTGCTGGTATTTGAGAGAGTTGGAGAAGTGTTGGTATCGTGTCTGGCTTTGATCTTCAGTGATTTAAACCAGGACCGTAGCCACTGTGGAACTGGTGGCTGATTGCAGCTTTCGCAATGATGGTTTTATATGAGATTTATTGGATTCGTTATTCTAGAAGTGAAAAGACCATGAAGAATTTCTAAAACCGATTTTTCGGAGAGCTGTGTAACAGCGGCTCTCTTTTATCACTTTTTGTTCCCGCAGTTTTATCAGAGTGATATAATAAACATGACATACAGCTGTCGTGTTATGTTTGCTATGATACGAACAGAGCGTGAGAGATTATGAAGACAGACAGGCTGATCCGGAAAGAAACCTGATTGAGATCGGTTTCTGGAATAAACCATATGAAGAGAAGGATCTGACGGAGGATAAAGGGTATGGCATTTGATTTTAAGAAGGAATATAAAGAGTTCTATTTGCCGAAGGGAACGCCTTCCATCGTAAACGTTTCGAAAATGAATTATATTGCGGTACGCGGCAGCGGAAACCCAAATGATGAAGACGGCGAATATAAACAGGCGATAGGTCTTCTGTATGGAATTGCCTTTACAATTAAGATGAGTAAAAAGGGTGATCATCAGATCGATGGATACTTTGATTATGTGGTACCGCCTTTGGAAGGATTCTGGTGGCAGGAGGGAGTGGTCGGTGTCGATTATGCCCATAAAGATTCTTTTCAATGGATCTCTGTCATTCGCTTGCCTGATTTTGTGACGAAGGAAGATTTCGACTGGGCGGTCGGCGAGGCTACAGTAAAAAAGAAACAGGATTTTTCAAAGGTTGAGTTCTTAACTTATGATGAAGGACTGTGCGTACAGTGTATGCATGTCGGAGCTTATGATGATGAGCCGGCAACGGTAGAGGCGATGCACAGATTTATGGAAGAGCAGGGATATGTTCTTGATATTACGGATCAACGCATGCACCACGAGATCTACCTGAGCGATGCCAGAAAAGTAGTGCCGGAGAAATTAAGGACTGTGATCCGTCATCCGATAAAATTGAAGGGGAGTTGATCATATGGAGTATATCAGAGTTACAAAGGAAAACTTGGAAAAGGAGCACATCTGTTGTGCTATTACAAATAATAAGGATGTTCAGGTTTCATCGAAGAAGGCGTGGCTGGCAGACAGAATGGATGAAGGTCTTGTCTTTCTGAAGAGCATGGAGCGGGGAAAGTGCTTCATTGAGTACATCCCGGCAGAAAACGCATGGATACCGATTGAAGCAGATGGATATATGTATATTGACTGCTTGTGGGTGTCCGGATCCTTTAAGGGTCATGGTTATTCTACCGACTTACTGAACGCCTGTATAGAAGATAGTAAGGAAAAGGGGAAGAAAGGGCTGTGTATACTGGCGGCGGCTAAGAAGAAGCCTTTCCTTGCTGATCCAAAATTCCTGAA
>CADBOX010000371.1 GCA_902796415.1 uncultured Lachnospiraceae bacterium | reverse complement strand
TTTTTTGCCCGCCATTAAGATCAATCAACCAACCAATTAACCCAATCAGGAGGACATCCCTGAGTGGCTTCGTAAAATATACGAAGGGTATCAAAGTATGTGCTAATATGGTAAGCGGGTTTGGCGATTCCATGTTAATGGGGAAGTCAAAGGGGAATTATATAAATTAAGAAATAGTAGCCAAAATGATAAAAGTAAATTGTTCGTGTTGATTATTAAGTATCAGGAACACTTTTCCTAAATGGGAGGTAAAAAAATGAAAAGCAGAAGAAAAATAAAAACAATCATAATAACCGCAATAGCCGCAATGATCATACTGAGCGTTAAAATCTCTGTGGCCGGATTTGTCATACTCACTGTCAAGGGTGCGGTCCAGTCATACAAGCAGAATAATGAATTCGTAGATAACCTGCTTGCAAAGCATGCCGGTCCTGTGTATCCGTATGCTCTGTCCAACAACAGGACATTTGGATATGGAGGTGACGGACGTAGCGTAGATTATGAAACATTCTATGGGATAACACTTGAAACTGACGGAAAAACACTCACATGTATCCCATATGACCACACCGGCAAGGTCATGCTGGAATCAGTTTCCATATCTAAAATATCCCACTACTGGGATGAAAGTGACCCGATCAACATACCTTCGGAAACAGGGAAAGCGTCATCACTTGACCTGTCAGGGATGGAAGACGGGATGTACATAGTAAGATCACTATGGAATGATCCTGACGACCCCGAAAGCCAGTCTGAAGGGTTCATATATATAGACAACGGAGAAGCCTTCGTCTGCAGAGGAAATGGATATAATAAAAGCATAGTGGAAGACCTTTCAAAAAACTGGACACCACTTGTTGAAAGCCTTAATCCTGCGGACTATCTTGACGGATCAAGATTATGCTATCCTGCCTACTATTTTGATGGGAAGAACATTGACGGAATCACATGCAGCACAGTAGACGCCATGAGAGACCTGAGCGACCAGATAATAACCAACCCTGAATGGAGCGACAGTGTAAAAGTATATGCAATGGTCAAATATATGATATCGCACTACGCATATGATACATATGTAGTGGAACATGAAAACAATGCCATGCGCGGAAGACTCCAGGCAGATCCTAACTGCCCAACAGGATACCTCCCATATGCAAAAACAGGCGTATGCAGAGATTTCACAAATATGCTGGCTGTAATGTGCAGACACCAGGGCATACCGTGCACTTCAGTGGAGCCAAGTCACAAACACGTATTAAACCTCGTATACATGAACGGCGAATGGGCATCCATAGATATAGCTGGCTTAGTGAGTGCTGAATGCACAACAAAAGACATGGACAGCAGATACTGGTCATATTTCCCATCAGAATGGGATTACTATTATGGAAAGCCTATGATAATCAAATTGTACCGAGTTGATAGACAATTGTGGAAAAAATAAATCAGTCAAAGATTCTATCAATCTTGATAAAGAGAATGGTAAGAGCGATACCCTCTATTATATTTCGATAGAGAGATATTACCCCGCCATCCTACTATACGAATCTTCATATTCATCTTTCATCCTGCGGAAAGTGCTCGCATTTCCGCCATGACAATTCGAATGAAAAATTAAAAAGACGGCGGTGTGAAAAAAAGTGTTAAGGAGGATTATAATTGTATGATATATATTACAGGTGATACACATGGCGAGTTCGGAAGACGTTTTAATTCAGAAAACTTCTTCGAACAGAAGGAAATGACCAAGGACGATTATGTCATAATCTGCGGAGATTTCGGGGGGATATGGGATATATACGGGGAAAGTAAGTATGAAAAATATTGGCTTGCCTGGTTTGAGGAGCGCCCTTATTCCTTGCTTTTTGTTGACGGTAACCATGAAAACTTTGACCGACTGAACGGGTACAAGGAAAAAGAATGGCACGGGGGAAGGGTGCATGAGATAAGGCCACACATACTACACCTTATGAGGGGGCAGGTTTTTGAGATCAGCGGAAAGAAGATATTCACATTCGGCGGAGCAAGCAGTCACGACATTACCGGAGGAATTCTGGACACGGAGGATCCTGATTTTAGGAGGAAGAAGACAGCCTTGGACAGAGAACATATACCTTACCGGATAAATCATCTTACGTGGTGGGAGGCAGAACTTGCAAGTGAAGAAGAGATGGAAGAGGGACGAAAGAATCTCCGTGCGCATGACTGCACAGTGGATTATATCATAACCCATTGCT
>CADBOX010000370.1 GCA_902796415.1 uncultured Lachnospiraceae bacterium | reverse complement strand
TCTCTGATATTTTATCCAGAATTGAATCTCCGTCTTCAAGATTTTTTATAAAATTGTTCTCTGATATTTTATCCAGAATTGAATCTATAAGATCCGAAATAAAGCTTTCTTTTTGAGGAATTCTCTGTGTTGACTGTTTGAGAATACTGTCTTTTAATTCTTCGCTGAATTCTTCCTTTTGGTATGAATTCATTAATTTATCTCTTATTTTTTTCAAGTCAGGATATCCATACTCTTCTTCAAACAACTTGTCTATACTTTTGATATTCAATCTTTTAAGGATCTGTTCCTTTGATCTTTTAATAGCGTCCTTTCTCTGTTCGATCACAATTGGATCATTCTCACTGATCGTTGATCGATAGTGTCTTACAAAAAAAATGAAAGCTTTTTCTTCTTCAAAATCATCTACGTTTACAGGATACAAGCTCTGTGTACGTTCCATTGACTGCATAGAATGGGCAACATTCCCCAATGATTCATTGACGATCGTAGTAATTCTCCCAGATAAAGAATCCAGCTCCGGATCCATTGACCTACTCAGCCAACTATCTATTTCGGCAATTCTCTTATTACACTTTGCAGCACGATCTTCATAATAATCTTCATACGAGATCATTTTCAACTGATTATATTCAATAGAGTACCCGTAATTATTAGCTCTTGTAAATAAATAGAGGCCAAATGTCAGACCTTTTTCCTGTACATCAAAAGAACCCAAAGCATTACGCCAAAGCATAAATACTTCTTTTGAAATGTCATTGCCTTCCCTGATCAGCTTATTGATCAAATTTGCTTTTTCTTTGCAGTCCTCAGGATCTAACTCTGCAATAGTATATCTGAGATAAATAAGATGGCGCTGCTGTTCAGGGTATTCATGCGGCATTTTTCTCTGAAATTCATGAGCGCAGTCAAAGAAACTATTGATCCATTCATCAGTAAGATCTTTCAATTCAATATAATATGCAAAAATCAGATTTTCATTATCTACGGGCAAAATAGCATCACAACTATCGATCTTCCCGCGAAGATTGCTAAACATTTTAGAAAATTCGGGAAGTCCTTTTTCTTTAGTATACACATATTCTTGCAACGGAAAGATACTTTCCAAATACGGCATCACCGAAGAATCACCCTCTACCATGTTATTGAATATGAGCAATGCGCCCTGGTTATCATTAAAATCCACTATTTCTGTCGGCATCTGACTTCTCCTTTTACAATCTACGAAATCCTCCCGCTTCAATTGCGCAAAACACAAGCAACCACAATCGAAGCGGGAGCAGCATAAAACATTTCCTTAATCTAATCCCAGATTAGCCTTTTCAAGATTATAAATACTTTCTACCTGATCATAAAAACGTACGACTTTATCCAGCTGTTCCATTTTATCCGCCGAAGCGTTGTATTCTCTCATGATGGCCTCCAACGGATCGTCTTCTTTTCCGTATTTCTCCTTAAAGGCATTGAACTCCTCTTCTATAATGCACATATTTTTTTTCACGGCAGCAAGTAAATCATCACTGTTTTTGTATTTAATGATCTCATCCTTGACCCGGTACAGCTGTTCGATACTTACGTCTTCGGAATCCAAATATTTCATATAAAAATCAAGAGTAAGTGCCAGTCTAAACCCATCTGCCTTAATCTTTTTTTCAATCTCACCAAGCGTACTGTTCACCCTTATGTCATATTTCACTAATTCTTCCGGTCTTCTTCTGGCATCTTCAATGATCGTCCAGAGAAACTTTTTCTCATCTGTGTCGATCACTCCATAAATGAACAGATCAATAAATGACTTCATGGACATTAATCCGACAACTTTAACCTCATTATCCTCAAGTTCTTTTTCGATAGGATAGAACTTCCAAAGGGTGTCCTCCATCTCCTGATAGAGTTCCGTGCATTTTCTCATAATCCGCATCATGTACAGTTTATGGGTTTCGTCGATCCGCTGCTGTCCCCATCTCTCAGCCCTTATGATCTCAGTAAAATCAAATCCGTGTCGGTCAAAAAATCCCGTACCATCCATACAAATCTGCTTGCGGTACACGTCTGATCTTCCGCGATTCTGCTCTCTTAAGAACTCAAACAGATCTTTTCCACGCTTAAGTGTCCCGTCCATATCCTTCGTGTCATAATTCTTTACAGATAATCTTGTCCAGTCCTGCGGAATATAATTGAGATAATACTTATAGACATTTTTTGTCTGCTCGCACTCAATTATGCCTGTTCTCAGAGCTTCATTTATTTTTTCAGTAAACTCTTCATTGCGGTATTTTGCTTCTATCGTTCCCTCAGCACCGCTGAAATCATTGCCGTATCTGGAGATATTGATCGAAGGATAATCTTTCCAGGCCAATCCCGTGCCATAGATACGGTCTAATCTTTCTTCCGCATCCGGATACTGTTCGTATGCCCTGAGGATCCCTGCTTTACGGGGAGAATTGTAATCCAGTATATTGGCTGTTTCCTTCATGCCCAGTTCGTTATACTGGGAATATCCTGTCTGCATATGCAGTGAGGGATACTCCGGAACACTCAAGTGAGTTGTCGACTCATAGTTTCTATCATATGCGTTTTCCCATAACGTAAGTTCGCTCAGGGAAGCAAGCGCCACACCTGTAGAAATCTGATAGCATACAATGGAATCAACAGCCGATGAATACGCTAAGCCATGCTTTTTTATACCCTCATCATCCATTGCTTTTTCGAATGCATTTTTAATATACTGACCATATTTGCCGCCTTCCAATTCCTGAGGAAGCATGATATTAATGTTTAATACCTGGTTATTCAGCGTTTCGGGCTTCAGTTTCAACGCCGGCTGGCTCTTTGTTCTCAGCTGATTGAATATCAATCCGACTGTCTCATTGACCTTATTCTGGATCTCCGAATCAGGAACATCTTTCAGAGCGAACTGGAAATAATCCTGTATCGTAAGTCCCAGCCCGTTCTTTGCGTATTGTCCTACTTCGCACGCGGAGCTCATTATCATGTCAAACTGTTTCCGTGCCACGCCCGTTTCTTCAGTGAGCCAGCTTTCCGGATCGGCATAAAAGCTGTCAATCAATTTGTCACTTACATTTTCGATCGGGATATCTTTAAGTTTAGTTTCGATTTTTTCTCTCACCCAATCATACATAGACGCATCTTTACAGAGATTTATGCCATTGAGTTCTCCGCTTTTTCCCGCAAAATCAGCATAATTCTTACTTGCCAGGCTGCTTCCGGCTCCCTGATAAAAACCGGAAAGGCTTTCTATGACCTGTGCAAACAGAAGGGTGTCATCTTTAAAGGCGGCCATTTTGTCTGCAAATCTTTTCTGCCAAACCCCATTATCGCCGCGCATGGCATCAGAAATATTATACCTGATCTTTCTGGAGGCGTACTCATCCGCATCACTGATCCAGGCTGACAACTGTGCTCTTGTAATCTTCTTCCAAACTGTAATAAAAAAGCCTTCTGGATCAGGTGTGGCGGGAATATTCACATCTCTAAAATTTCTAAATTCCTGCGCAACAGTTTCAATCTGCTTTTTCAGGCATATTTTGCTGTAATCCGCACGGACCCCTTTTTTGTCTTCGTTTCCTTTTCCCTCATACAAATAATATATGACTCTGGGGCCGTATTCTTTTATGATCCCCTTGGCATTTTCCTTAATAGTATCATAGAGCTTGTCTGCATATTCGGACATTGCCTGTTTTCCTTTGGTGGAACACCCCTCAATGTTGTACCCACTGATAAACTGCTGTATATTCCCTTCCTGCAGATCTTCCTGAGTCAGTTCATAGGGGTTTTCCTGATGTGCACTGCAAGTGACAAGCTTTCTGGCGACAATATTCCAAAGAGAACTATTGTCCAGCTTTTGACCATCTTTAATCCCCAGCAACCTTCTCATTGCCTGTTCGAATTGCAGGTCATCCAATGCCAATTTATCAGTACAAAAAGAAATGGCAGGTTTGGGACCAACACTACTATCACCGGTCATATACAGTTTCTTGTTTACCTGCCCGACAATGTAAGGGATCACTATTTTTTCCGGAATGGAAGCCTGGGCAAATCCTATTCCGCTATACATATGAGAATCTTCAGGATATGCATTATCTTTCAGAATGCCGGACACGGATACGGCATTTCTTGTTAATTTGCTTCCCCTTGCGTCATCCCGGTTACTGAAGAAGGACTCTATATTAAAACTGGAACCTCCATCTCCGCTTGCAGATGCAGAATTAACGATCGTCTCGGCGATCATTCCAACTGCTTCATTATAATTTCCGGAAATCAGGATCGGATAGTCAAACGGCAGATCATTCCCGCCGATCGTCCGGTCATTTGCCGTGTTAGGAGCCCTGAAAATCTCTTTTCTGGATAACTCGTATTTTATACTCTCATAGCTCTCCAGTTCTTTTAACGCTGCAAAGCCGTTTCTGTAAAGTCTCTCCCTCTCAGTATCGCCGCTGGCAAATCCCTCCGCTGTGTCCGGAAGCATAATGAATCCGTAAACCTTAGTATTGGCCGGATTAAAGCATGATGATTTCGCTATAGTTGCAATATCTATAAACGTTCCGCTTCCGTTACCTCCGGAAATACCGGTAAGTATCATAATATCGACCGGAAGATTTTTATGGGCCGACCAATCTCCGGCATCGTTAAATAAACCTTTGATCTTATTGCGGAGTGCCTGGTCATTAGTTGTCCCCGACTTATCGTAGTAGAGCTTGATCTTTCCATTCATTCTCTTTCGGTTAGCGCCGTCACCGCCTCCAAGCTCCAACAAGTCTATTCCAGTGTCCGGCACAAAGCTCTTATAAAAAGGGCTGCGATTTGCAGGAACAAATGACCTTGCCATACCGGGTGCTGACGTGTTCAGTGTATCGATTCCCTCCTTTGAAGGACCAGCCAACTCCGCATCATCTGAATCCAGCACAAGGAATTTTGAATATACAGAAAAATCATGTTCCATTTTCTGTCTTGCCGTCATGATCGCTTTATTGATAGCGGATGCTCCGCTTCCTCCGGTACTGATCACTAAAAACAGCCTGGTTGTCCCTGCCTTTCTCTTATCCGGAACGCCAAACAGCGTTCCTGTCCCTGTATCGACAAAGTCCCCTGTCATTTGTAATCTTGTGGCGAATTTAGCATCATTTACGTTCAATCTTTTGGCCATTATACATTTCCTCCTTAATAGTTATATAGTTTGTTTAGCCTTCTGCACTATACCCTTAGCGATCAATAATGAATTAAATCATCTTCTTTTAATAGTGACTGATTTGCCATTTTTAGATAAAGTAACACTTTTGTTTGTTTTTAGTTCTAATTTTGAAGGTACCTTTTCCAAATCCTTATTACCGTCCACTACCTTATCCATATTATTCATTTTACGTATATAGACCTTTTGAGTGAGAATACTGCCTGCGACCAACTCTACATGGGAAAAATCTGCATCAGTAAAGCCTACCTCTTGTAATACAGTATTAAGCGGAACCACAGGTTTTTTGCATTTCTTGTATTTGGCTATTTCTTGTTTCTCTTTTCTATAATCATCATAAATGATGTCCCATACACCGTATATCTTTCGTCCGGCAAAATTGAGGATAAGTCCGACAATCCCGGCGATCAGTAGTACTGCCAGAAGCGTGATCGGAATCCTGTGATTTTCAACAAATCTTCCCATCGCTGTATCCGCCGATATATCCAGCATAAAGAACTGCGAAACATCGCCTGCATTTCCGTCAATGGCCACGATCGTATACTCGGCCGCCCCGGCTTTGAGCGCTTTAAAAGTAACCCCTTCATCGGTCTGCTCGTAAGTGAC
>CADBOX010000369.1 GCA_902796415.1 uncultured Lachnospiraceae bacterium | reverse complement strand
CTTCTTAATGATGGAATAATCTGAGTCCGGTGAATGCCATCACCATGTTGTATTTGTTGCAGGTCTCGATGACATTATCATCGCGGATGGATCCGCCCGGCTGGGCGATATATTTCACACCACTCTTGTGGGCTCTCTCAATGTTGTCTCCAAATGGGAAGAAAGCATCAGAACCGAGGGTAACGTTTTCGAGTTTGGCAAGCCATGCCTTCTTCTCTTCTCTGGTGAACACTGCAGGTTTCTCCGTAAAGATATTTTCCCAGGTGCCGTCTGCCAGGACGTCTTCATACTCGTCGCCCATGTAGACATCAATGGCGTTGTCACGCTCTGCACGACGGATCTCCTCTTTAAAAGGAAGATTCATGACCTGCGGGGACTGACGTAACCACCAGTTGTCAGCTTTCTGTCCTGCCAGTCTGGTACAATGGATACGGGACTGCTGTCCTGCTCCGATACCGATGGCCTGTCCGTCTTTTACATAGCAGACGGAATTGGACTGGGTATATTTCAAAGTGATCATGGCGATAGCCAGGTCAATCTTGGCAGAAGCAGGAAGGTCTTTGTTCTCTGTCACGATGTTGGAGAAGAAATCATCGTTGATATTCAGTTCATTTCTTCCCTGCTCAAAAGTGATGCCGAATACCTGTTTGCGTTCAAGAGCAGCCGGAACGTAGGACGGATCGATCTCAATCACATTATAATTCCCGTTTTTCTTACTCTTGAGTATCTCCAGGGCTTCCGGCTCATATCCGGGAGCAATAACACCGTCGGACACTTCCCTCTTTATCATGTTTGCGGTAGGCACGTCACACACATCAGATAAAGATACGAAATCACCATAAGAAGACATACGGTCAGCTCCTCTCGCACGGGCATAAGCACATGCCAGCGGAGAAAGTTCTCCAAGGTCGTCCACCCAGTAGATCTTGGCAAGGGTATCCGTGAGGGGAAGTCCCACTGCAGCTCCTGCCGGTGATACATGTTTGAAGGAAGTGGCGGCAGGAAGGCCGGTAGCTCTCTTTAATTCGCTCACCAGCTGCCATCCGTTAAAAGCATCCATAAAATTGATATAACCGGGTTTTCCGTTTAACACTTTGATGGGAAGTTCTCCTTCCTCCATGAAGATGCGGGAAGGTTTCTGGTTAGGGTTACATCCGTATTTTAAAGCAAGTTCTTTCATCTGATTCTTATACCTCCTGAATCCAGCTGCTGATTAATGGTTTTTATTAATAATCCTGGTCTCGTAAGCTCCGCTTGCGATGTCGATGTAGCGGACGAAAAGAGACACTTTGTTGTCTTCATTCAGGCTGTCCCACAGCATGGACGTAAATTCATCCATATCGTCCGGGATAGCGATGCGTTTAGGCTCACCCTCAAAACTTGGCAGTGGATTGCCGTCATGCAGATAAGTAGAGATAAAACGTCCTTCTCCGGCCTTGGGATTCTCATAGGCGAAAGTATAGCGTGCGCATCCGGACGGGTCACCGTCGTTGCTCTTCAGGATGGAGATGGCATAATTATAGATGCCCTTTTCCACATGCATGATACCGGAGATCCTCGGTGTGAAATTAGGACCATCAGGCTCAAACTCCCTGCTCCTTAATGACTGCTCGAAGGTGAGCTGTCTGTCCATCCCTTCGTAGATGGTATCTGTCTGGTCCCCGTTTGTCACGATGGTCTTGTTACCCAGAACTCGAACCGGGGCATAGATGATAAGGCTGGGGTCTTCCATCTTGGACGGATCGAATGCCTCTGTGCGGATTCCCTCGCCATCTTCCACGAACACACGGTTGCGGCTGTTGGTACTTCTTCCCATGATAAAATATGCAGTGACAGCTTTGGTGCCATCTGCGGACTTTCCGATGATAATCCCTCTTCCGGGATAGGAATTCTTTCTTAACTCTTTCTCAATTGAAATCATTTCCATGAGGATAGCCTCCTTAAATTAAAAAAGTCTGTATTTTATTAGCCTGTTAACATTCAAGTCCCCGGAGAAGCCCGGGGTCATCTATTTTTGAGTATACAATACTATAAAATGAAACGCAATGCACGAAATGACAGGAAATTTATCGTGAATCAGTCAGCTTATTATGAATAATCGTGAATTATTTTTTTATTTTTCCGTTTTCCGATAACTTGTGTTACACTAATTCTGGAATGATATTGCGAGAAAGGATTGATCCTATGATAGAAGTAGAAGTGAAACTTCCCTTATTCCGACGTTCAGTCACAGAAAGAAAGCTCCTGGATCTCGGTTTTGCCGCCGAAGACCTGATCAGAGAATCCGATATGTACTATAACAGTACATCCCATGATTTTATGAAGACCGATGAGGCGCTTCGCATCCGCCAGAGTGATAATATGACCCGGCTCACTGCCAGGAGTATCCTTACCTACAAAGGTCCCAAATTGGATGACATATCCATGACCCGAAAGGAACTGGAGATAGAGATCAGTTCTCCTGAGACCTGTGATGACATCCTGAATTCCCTTGGATATACTCCATTTTTTCCGGTAAACAAACTGAGACAGTATTACCGGAAAGGAGAGGTGGAAGCCTGTGTGGATCAGGTGGAAGGTCTGGGATCTTTTCTTGAGCTGGAAATCATGGTGGAGGAGGAATCAGGGAGGGAAGAAGCCCTAAAAAAAATCGAGACCATATTACATGATCTCGATCTCTCATTTTCAGAATCTACGACTCTGTCTTATCTGTGCATGCTTATGAAGAAAGCGAAAATGATTCCTTAATTCTCAGCTTAATGCTGCGGTAACCAGGGACATCTTATAAACTTCCTCTGCGTTACATCCACGGCTCAAGTCATTGATCGGTGCGTTTAATCCCTGAAGGATTGGTCCGATGGCTTCATATCCGCCCAGGCGGGCTGCAATCTTGTATCCGATGTTACCGGAAGTGATATCCGGGAAGATGAATGTATTGGCTTTGCCGGCCACCTCAGAGTCAGGGCATTTCACCTGGGCTACAACAGGTGATACCGCTGCGTCAAACTGAAGTTCTCCTTCAACCTTGAGCTCCGGATGCTGTTCCTTAATCTTGGCGGTGGCATTTACCATCTTTGTGACATCTTCACCTTTACCGGATCCCAGTGTGGAATAGCAAAGCATGGCAATCCTTGCATCGATACCGAAAGTGGCGGCTGTTTTTGCAGTCTCAGCAGCAATCTCCACCAGATCATCTTCTGTCGGATCGATGTTGATGGCGCAATCAGCAAATGCAAGTTTATCATCGTCTTTCACCAGAATAAAGCTTGAGCTTACCAGACTGTTTCCCGGTTTTGTCTTAATCAGCTGTAATGCCGGACGAACGGTATCAGCTGTTGAGTAAGTCGCGCCACCCAGAAGGCAGTCAGCCTTACCCATTTTAACCAGCATGGTTCCGAAATAATTACTCTTACCAAGGGCAGCACGTACCTGCTCTTCTGTCATCTTGCCCTTGCGAAGAGCCACCATCTCTGCCACCATCTCATCAATCTGTTCATAATCTGCGGGATCAATAATCTGGCATTTGGAGATATCAAAACCTTTCTCTTCTGCCACAGCTTTCACTTCATCCACTTTACCCAGAAGGATAATGCTGATGACATCCTCAGCTACCAGCTTTGCAGCGGATTCCAGGATACGGGGATCCGTTCCCTCGGTATAAACCAGCGTACGGTTGCTGCCCTTTAATTGATCTGCAAGTTTTTTAAACATAGTAATTCCTCCTAAATTATATTGTGTATTTATAAACCAATATTGTTCTTATATCTGTACTGCGTATCTTCTTTTATTAATACGCCGTCTTTCCACTCCCCGCTTAAATATACCGTCCAATCCGGGTCTTCGGATTGTTTGATCAAGGCATAACCGTTCCTGACATTACCGTCAGCAAAAGATGCTTCACAAAGCTTCTTTCCGTCGAAACGGAACACGCGATAAATGTCATCCGTCCATTCGAATGCAACCTGCCCATTTGGATAGCGGTTCTTATAGCCCAATCGGAAGCGTTTTCCTGATAACTGGGTATAGACTTTCAGGATCTTCTGGTTCAAAAATGAGATATAACGGGGGCCGTTGGTAAATTCCTTAAAATAAACCGGGAAAAATGGTAACATCATGCGCTCAAAGAATTTCTTCAAACCATCTGTGTCCGTCACATTTCCTGTCCCCTCATAGTTTTCATTCACTTCAATGCACGAGAAAAACCGATTCATGATCTTCCGGTTTCCGGAACTCAGCTTCTCGATGCAACGCCCCGCAGCAGCCTGATCTCCAAGTTCAAGAGAGCCAAGAGTCTTTAGCTCGTCCCAGTCTCCTTTACAATAATGATGAAACATGGTTTTCATGGATTGATTCAGGTAGTGGTATAATTCTTTTCCTGCTTCGATTTCTGCTTTTCTCGCTGCTTTTCTTGCTTCCTCTTCCAGCTTGATCTGGCGCTGTCTCTCTTCCTCCTCCGCAATTCTTCGTTGGTTTTCTTCCTCGATGCGTCTCTCTTCCT
>CADBOX010000368.1 GCA_902796415.1 uncultured Lachnospiraceae bacterium | reverse complement strand
TTCTGAATCATCGTTCCGTCAATTATTATTTTCATCATTCATCATCTCCATAGATCAGGGTGAAGCTTTCATAGTGGTCATCCGTGTAATAAATCTGCCCGTCATCCGAGTAAACGATCCTTTTGGCTCCTCGCTTTGAGGCTCCCAAAGTATCAATGTCACATTCGTAGTAGGTTCTCCCTTTCACCCGGGGCAGCCGGCCTTCATAGTTGCCGAAACGGTCTCCGCCGATGCACATGCCCGGGGCATATTTTTCTAATCCTCCACCGGACCAGCCCAGCTTTTTGGCTTCTTTCTTTGTAATAAAATTACCGGGAAGACGTCCGTAACAGATCAGATAGTCGGCCACATCTTCCTTGCTGGTATAGCAGCCGTCCTCATCGGGTATATCCGCCAGGGGCGCTTCCTCATCGGAGGGATCTCCTGCGATGGTCCTTTCCTCGCCTTCCGGAGCAGAGGTATTCAGCTCTACCCCCTCAGAAAAGTCTTGACCGCCTGTCTGACCGCAGCCTGCCAGAGGCAGAGCCATCATGACGAAGACGAGGAGCAGGGTAAGCGCTTTTGTTAATCTGTGTTTCATAGCAGTTCCTTTCTGGTTTTTGTTTCATTTCATTTTCTTTTTATATTATACCATAAAAAAAGTTGGATAAGAATAGGCAGGGTTTCATGCTGAAAGAAGAAAATGCTAGAAAATACTAAATATGTTAAAATATAACTGGTAATATATGGAAATAAATGGTATGATAGTGGAAATGATCAATGCATTGGATGCAGAAAGGATGGTAGAATGATGGATTATAATGAATTTCAGGATGTAATCCGGGAGAGGATCCTGACCGACTGGATGGATGACGGAGAGGTGGAAGTATCGGAGTTCTATAAGAATAATGGACAGAAGAAGGTGGCTGTTTATATCATGGAAGCGGGGGAGAATGCATCTCCTGCGATTTATCTTGAGCGCTATTATGATATGTATCAGCAGGGTTATGAGATTCCACAGATTATAGTATTGATCCGGGCGGAATATGAATTTAAGATCAGGAACACCCCTCAGAATATTCCGGACCTGGATGATTATGAGAAGATGAAGGGGAAGGTAATCTTCCGGCTTGTAAATTATGAAAAGAATCGTCAGTTTTTGGAGGACTGTCCCCACATTCCTGTGTTTGACCTGGCCATTACGTTTCGCTGGATTTCTGCCAGGAACAGTGAAGGTATGGCCAGTGCCGTGGTGAACAACCGGCTTATGGAAGTCTGGGGAGTCAGCCTGGAAGAATTGTTGGAAGCAGCCATGGTTACGACCAGAAAGCTGTTTCCGCCGGTGATCCGGGAGATGTCAGACCTGCTGGGCCAGTTGGCTGATATGGAGCGGGGAGGAAAGCAGTTGCTCCGGGAGGGGGAAGATCCGGAGAATGTTCGGCCGGAGCCGGGGAATGCTCTCTATGTCTTAACCAACATTCATGGGACCAACGGGGCATCTACCCTGTTATATGAGAGCCTGCTCGCGGATTTCGCAGTATACGCGGATAGCGGATTCTATATCCTGCCCAGCAGTATCAATGAACTGATCCTTGTCTCAGAAGAGTTTGTGGAAGATCCGAGGGACCTTTTTGAGATGGTCAGCAGCTGTAATAAGACAGTTGTCTACCCGGAGGACCTGCTGTCTGACTCTGTGTATTATATAGATAAGACCAGTGGCAAGATCAGGATGCTGAAGCGTAGTTCCTGAGCCCCTTCCTGTTTTCGAAAAATCGGGATTATGTTATACTATTTTTGATCGAAAGAGATGAGGGAGGTAACTATGCGTTTATACCTGGTTCGACATGGGGAGACTTCATATAATAAGAAGGGGTGTTATTACGGTGTGACAGATGCCGGCCTGTCCGGGAAGGGCATGGTCCAGGCCAGGGAGGTTGGCCGCATGCTAGAGGGCCTGTCCTTTCAGCAGGTGATCAGCAGTCCGTTGCTGCGTGCCCGGGATACTGCCCGGCTGTTGCTGGAGGAAGCGGGCATC
>CADBOX010000367.1 GCA_902796415.1 uncultured Lachnospiraceae bacterium | reverse complement strand
CTGTCTCCTCGTTTATTCTGTAATCATCGCAGATTTACATTGATCGTATGTTAGCTGCATGATCGTCATCGTATCCTTGAAGTCTTCCAGGCTTACACTAAAAAGAAATTCATTCACATTTCCATGCATGTGATTATCAATCTTGTTAAATCCATCCGGACTCAGCTTTTCAGCAAAGACCGCCATATCATACTTATTTCTGTCAAAATCATCCGCGTACATTTCGCAGACAGACTTTACCCCGAAAAAGTGGTACAAAGCCAGCAAAGCGTTCAGCCGCTTCTGTTCATCAGAAGCAGAATCAGTGCCCGAAAAAGCCCTTACTGCCTTTTCATATTTTTCCCATACATAACCCCCGACAGGACAATCTTCTTTTTTCTTATCTGTCATTGAAAACTGCAGGTTTTCGTTAAATTTTCCTGCCCCAAGAAAGTACTTAAACAAAACCTGTGCACTATGGTATTCTCTGATTCCAAAGCTGTAGATGTACTTTTCCTCACTCCCCTTTACATAAAACTCCGTATCCAGGATGTGAGTAAAAGTTTCGTAAATATCTTCTTTAGGTACATTCCGCTTGGACGGAAGTTGGAGACGATGTATTTTACTATTAAAATCAAAGTCTGATCTGGCAAGATTCTCGTGATTCATGCTCTCTATAGTGTCAGGCGTAATAGTATCGAGAGTTCCATTTAATTCATACTCCTCCAGGCGATAAGGCGGAAAACTCTTGATTTCCATAAAGGATTTGTATTCTTTCTCGTATACCGCAATATCAGCAAGATTGGTACTGCCTATGACATTCGAAACCTTATCAAACTCTAGAGCTCTCTCTGTTCTGGGCTTGCTGAATACCTTTGCTAGTGGGTAGAGAAGGATAAAGTTATACCACATTTCCAGACCAGGACGCTCCATCATGGCAAAGGCAAGAAGCACTGTCTCCAGTAAAATGACTGCATAATCTCTTTTTTTCAGAGCTTTCCAGTAAGCAACACACAGCCATAACAGCGTATATGTCAGCCATAGGATGCCCCTCATGATGATATACGCAGCAAAAGAACTGTCTAGGATTCCAACAGGCAAAAATGCGCCATTTACATTTACATAATTATATTGATTTCCCCGATAAGGATTTCCTATGAGCGGAAGACCATAGGTTTTAAAATAGAGTCCGCCTTGAATAAAACGCCATGCCAGATTTCGCAACGGCCCATAGTAAAAATGGTGCCACCATTCATATGCCATGCTATTAATCATCATGAATGCCCAGGCAAGAAATGGCATAGCAATCCAGAAATACTCCAGGAGCTTTCTCTTTTTTAAAGTTCCCTGTTCAGCTTTTTGATCATTGCGTTTTTCAATAAAATCAACAAAGAGAGCAAGAAAAGGAAAAGCAATACCCGTTAAAGATATTGTGCGACATGTTATGTAGTAATACATAAATACACATATCGGCCAAAAGAAAAGGAATGTCAGGAACGGTCTAAATCTCAGATATAGATACCAGGTAGTAATCATGCCAAGAAAAACAAGGTATCCCCATGTATTAGGATAATTAATTCCAATCGAATGGCCGGGTGTTAATGTATCTGGTTTTCCCATGTCCATGGTAAAGCCTGCCACAAGACCAATTCCCGCGATTAAGAGCATTACCACTGTCACTACAAGAATACATCGTAACATCTTTCTGAAATCTTTCCTGTAAGCCATGAGGCAGAAAAAAAGATCCATTACTACACCATATACATTGGTGCTCATTTTGTGACTGAAAATAAAAACAGCCCCCAAAATAATAACCCCAGTAAAAACTAATGGAATTGTTTTATTCCATAATTTCTTCCAGGCTGCAATTATGAAAAAAAGATATAATCCGGATCCCCACATAACGATGCTGAGAATGGCGAGCTGTACGCTTTTTACAATCTGTTCAACCTGTGAGACCCAGGCTATTCTCAATATAAAAAATATCGATACATAAAGAGTGAAAAGCAAAAGATATATAAGCTCATTTGCTTTGCCTATTTCTTCTAACAAAGATAGACTCTCTTGCTTAATTCTATTTAAAAATACCTTTTTTTCCATGTAGAAACAGTCCTTTTCATATTCCGTTTAAAGTATTGCTATTTGAAAAACCTCCCCGAGCATTACACCCGAGGAGGTTCTTGCACGGTCACCTCTCAAAGCAGTTACATGCTTTGTTTCCCTGAAGGTTTATCCATATTGCTTAATATGGCTCATTTGGAAAAAACCGTACTTTAAAATTCTTCTACAAAAATATTAGAGTATTATGCCTCCATGCGCCGACGAGTTACCAAAACAACACCGGCACCGATAACCAGAATCGCACCAATAATGTAGAAAATAGTAGTACCAATACCACCAGTGCTAGGAAGTTCAACGCCCTTAGTGTTAGCAATGTCGGTAGAACTCTCAGCAGGAGTTACACTCGAAACCTTAGGACCATCAAGGGTCATGGTGTAAGTGGAGTCATTACCATCAACAGTTACCGTATAAGACTTCAGAACCGGTACGTAATATGTATAAGGGATACTTCCAGTAGTCTGTGTCTTGGACCAGGTAACATTTCCATCAGCATCAACAGTATAATACTCTGTTACCTCTTTGCCGGTTTCGCTTGGTTCATCGCCATCGATGTCTGCTTCGATAGTGATTGTGTGAACATTACCATCTTTAATATATCCGCTGGGAGCATTAAGCTCTTTCAGATAATATGTGCCAACATCCAGGCCATTGATTTCCATAAGACCCATCGCATCAGTTGTCACAATACCCTTAAAGACATCATTAGTATAGAAGCCATCAGAGGATACTGGAGGTGTACTTCCATCTCCTGTGTAATCATTTGCTGCTTGCTCTGTTTTGAACAATCCAAATACAGCATCTTTCAGAGCCGCATGTTCTGATCCGTTACTGACATTGATTACTGCTTCAATCGGAGATCCGTTCTTATCCAGACCAACCTTTACGAGTTCCGCAGTATCCCAGCTGCTGTTACCAAACAGGCTTCCATCAAGAGAGAATGTATACTCTGCAGTTCCATCTTTCAGGGCAGTGACTTTCTTGCCGCTCAAGTCGTTGGGGTTGTTCGGGAAAACAACAGTAACTTCGTTGTCTTCTTCTTTTACGTTCGTAAGCTGATCAACAGGGACATTAAGTTTTGCGGAATAAGTAATAGTGATAGGAGTTGCAGCAGCAAGCTTGCTGACAAGTCCATGCTTTAAATTGAGGGTAAAGCTATGTGCG
>CADBOX010000366.1 GCA_902796415.1 uncultured Lachnospiraceae bacterium | reverse complement strand
ACCACTTGGCTCTATCCCAAGGAATATGAATACCCAACCTGTTGTATTCGGTTTTCCACTTGTTTGCATGCTGAAAATCCTTTTCTCCATCAAGCATATTGCATCTCGCTAAAGGTTTTATCTTAACGTCTGTGCTGTTCGGTTTCATGCAGATGGGGCATAACCTGAATTGATCGCCTTCTATTGTGTTTCTGGAAACAGCAGCAATCTCCCACGCAGGCTCATTCGGGAATCCGGCCTTTGTCGCCGGATGCTCTATGCACCCGCAGGTATAATCGCCCTTCTCCACCCATGAATCGCGAAGCTCCTTATCGAAGTAACCTACATACCGAACTGTCCTTCCGCACTTCCTGCAACGGAAAACCAGGAGCTCGTCATTGCTAAGACCATCGAACTGCAGTTCTAATTTCCGCAGTCGTGCACTGGCAGCGACGGAATCCTTGGAGTTGTGCCACAATTTGCAAGCTTCTACAATCTTGTCAATCATCCCGGTATCGGTCATTTGTGAAATGATGGCGGGAACGACTTTTCCGGCATGCCTGTCATCTGTGAAATCAAATTCCTCCAAAAGTTCCTTCATCGTCCAGTGTCTTACTCTCTGGTTGGTATCGATGCCGGATGTCTCGACAGCCTCATACAGCAAATTCAGGAAATCAAGTTGCGTCCCGGCCTTCTCTTTTGCTTCTTGACTTACAGCTTTTTCGACAATTTCATTGAGCAGGTCTCTGTCCGATATCTTTTCCACCACCCGCTTAGCATCCGTTATGTTTTCGCAGGCAATCTCTTTCAGTGCATTTGGCTCGGTGATGTTGTTGATAGCAGCCCGACTGACATATTTATCGTCGGAGAAGGCTATTTCCCGCAACAGTGCCGGATCCTTCATCTGATAAACAGCTGCCACCCTGACATCGGGAAGCGGCGCTTCCAAAGCGATCCTCTTCAGCACGTTCTCATTCGTGACCTTGCTCACCGCGTTCAGCGCTACGATCTGTTTGTTTCTATCTTCCGTCATCCATTTTGGTGTAAATAATCCCATATCTATATCCTCCGTGATAATTCTTTATGAACTTACTTCCTAACCCATAGTGCAGGACGCACACCGATGCCCTTCATGCTGACCATCTCACCATGCTTGAAGTATGTACCTTTTCGCTCTACGATCATAAAGAACCGCTTTGCTTCTAAGCTTTCTGTACGAAGCCACCAATCGCAGGTATCGCCATCGTTATATATGTTCGTCTCCGGCAAACGCGACACCGCATAGGCTGTTGGCAGACATTTTCTTAGATAATTTGTGGTAAGATATTTAAGCACCTCATCCAGTGAAAGCAGAAACACCTTATCTCCTGTTTCTCCATGGGAAACCAAGCGGTTTCTCTCCTTCTCTGAGAAACAATCATCGAGAAAACTCACTTCATCGCCATCGGCATTTTTAAATTTATACGCACCGTTTAACCAACCACGTAGCGTACAGCTTTCCCAAGTAACATCAGCAGTCCAGCCGTTGAAGGGAAGATAGTCCAAAACATATTTGCTTAAGAGGAGCATCCTGTCGTCCTCCTCCGCAAGTACCAGCCATTTTATGGGCTGTTGCGCAAGAGGGTTGAATTGCGGCTTTCCATTTGCAATACTGATACGCTTCCCGTTTTCATAAGCCTCCGGGTCTTGTGGGTATCTTCCGAATTCAACTTCTGTCATAGGTCATAAACACCTTTCTCTCCATGTATTTATTTCTTACGATACAATTCCAAATAATTCATAGAGCAACTATCATTTGGAATACGTCGTTTGATTTTCAAGTTTAATTCAAACCAAATGTTTTGAAGTTTTGTATTATAACCGGCTAAGATAATCAGGTTTTCATCAGAATGATCCGGACGTTTATTCATATCAGTATTCTGATCAGCTCTGATTCGGACGGTTCATTTTCAGCCATTCCAGCAGGGATTCCGCTTTCGGGCTATAGCAGCCTGCTTTATCGGCATTCTCAATTTCTTCTAATGTCCGATCCAGAAGTTCGTCATATGAATAAGTATTCATTATCTGCCCACAGTCAGTGCAGTAGTATTCAATCTTGTCTCCTGCCATACGGTAAACGATTTCGCCATGTCCCTCACTGGGATTCTTCTTTCCGCAGATCGTACATACCCCACATTTGTACTGATGACCATAGCTTCTT
>CADBOX010000365.1 GCA_902796415.1 uncultured Lachnospiraceae bacterium | reverse complement strand
TCACAGTTCTAACCTCATATAGACTACTTCCTGATAACCTGTATAGCGAGATTTAAATCCTCTGGGATTACGTCCATAGATGACAAAACCACAGTGCTCATATAACTCGATTGCCCGTGCATTCTCTGCCACCACATCCAATTCCACCTGCTCATATCCGGCTTTTTTCGCGCATTCAATGCAGGCTTCCACCATGGCATGACCAATACCCAGACACCAGAAATCTTTCAGAATGCTGATTCCAAATCCGGCCCGGTGGCGTATCTTGATCTTGTCTCCCAGCGGGTCGATTCCTGCCAGACCCGCTATCTTCCCATCAACCACTGCCAGTATCTCTATCCCATTCTGACTTTCTTCCTTGGCAGCCAGATATCGACCTTCCTCCTCCACAGTAAAGCTCTTCTCATCCGAATAAGTAAGCAAATAATCCGTCTCTTCATGGGCTAAGGTAAAAGCCTCCAGGGCTTCTCTTCCGTCTTCCTGCGTTCCACTTCTCAGCAGGCATTCTCTTCCGTCTTTTAAAATGATTGTTTTTCTGTATTTCATACTACCTGATTAGTCTGGGGGTCAGACCCCATTACGAATATATTACAACTTTTTTGACGCTTCTGTAATGGGGTCTGACCCCCATCTGCTAATATTTTACTATGAGGCAACAGAAAATCAAAGATGAATTTCTCTGATTTTGATTATTTGTAAAATTAGGGGGTCAGAGGGGTCTGACCCCCTATTTACCCTATTTAAACCCTTTGGTTATCACACCACTGCCATATTTTTTCTCTATAGTTTTGATGGCATCTTCCATCTGCTTTTTTCGTTCTCTGTCCTTCTTTTGTTTTTCTTTTTCTGCCCTCTCTTTATTCTGGTGTTCCAATTGTTTCTGATAATCGAACAGGTTCAGCTGGTAGGGTTCACCTACTTTTTGGAGTTTTCCGGTGCGAATTCCCAGAAGCCGTATGGGGGATCCATCCCAGAGATTGTCGAAGAGTTTGACTGCCTTATCATATAATTGAGCTTTATCTGATATAGGGCTTTCAAGAATCATCTGATGACTTGTGGACTGAAAAGTGGCATATTTGATTTCCACGGTAACCTGCTTTACCATTAAGCCATGTTTTTTTAATCTCGTGCTCACCGATTCAGACAATCTCTCGAGAACCGGTAACGCCTGTTTTCTGTTGGTCACATCTTCCGGAAGAGTAGTAGAGTTGCCGACGCTTTTTGCCTCCCTTTCCTCCGTCTCTACTTCTGAATCATCGATGCCATTGGCATAACGCCAGAGGAGATCTCCGTGGCTTTTAAACATGGCTGCAATCCTGGATCTGTCTGCTGAGGCGAGATCTCCTATCGTCCGTATGCCGATCTGTTCCATCTTTTCCGCACTTTTTCTGCCGCACATATGAAGGGTCCCGATGGGAAGCGGCCATAGTTTCTCCCGTATCTCACCGGAGTAAAGTGTGTGCACTTTGTTTGGTTTCTCAAAGTCTGAAGCCATTTTTGCCAGGACTTTTCTGTCGGAAATACCGATATTTACCGTAAACCCAAATGTTTCCAACACCCCGTCGCAGATACTTCTGGCTGCCGCCTCGGGAGATGAATACTCATCCCTTATGGGTTCAAAATCCATATAGCATTCGTCCACACTAACCTGCTGGATGTGAGGGCAAATGTTTTTTAGGTATTCCATCAGTTCCCGGCTCTTCTGCCGGTAATAGTTATGATCCGGTTTTACGGAAATCAGATTGGGGCATTTCTGAAAAGCACTGGCCACCGTATCTGCCGTATGAATTCCGTATCGTTTGGCCGGAATCGATTTGGCAACTACGATCCCGTGTCTTGTCTTTTGATCTCCGCCGACGATGGAAGGAACCGTCCTGAGGTCAGTCTTGCCGCCGGATTCCAGGAGCCGGATTGCACTCCAGCTTAAAAATGCGGAATTCACATCTATATGAAATATAATACGCTCATATTCTAAATCCATGGAACTCCCTCCCTCACTGGTTCATCTTACCATATGATACCATCAAAACATAACTATTCACACAAAAACCCCGTGGGAAAATGAACGTATCACTTACATTTGTCCCGCAGGGTTTTCAAATACGCTTATCTCATTCTAACTTATTCAATCCCATTATTGTATACCAGGTCCCCTTTTCGCACAGTTCCCAAAACCTTGATATCTTTGATAGTCTGGGGATTCACGGTGAGAGGATCTGCATCCAGAACTACCATATCTGCCTGCATACCGGGGAGCAGTTTGCCCTTATGATCATCTTCCCATCCACATCTTGCACCTTCGCTGGTGTACATGCGGACCGCTTCATATGGGGTAACCGCGTTCTCAGGATACGGCGGGTTCACAGCAGCATGGATACCCAGGATGGAATCCATAGGAGTGACATCTGAATCGGAGCCGCCACCCACACAGAGTCCTGCATCCAGATAACGCCTCAGAGGATAGCCTGCTTTTTCCCGATCTTCTCCCAGTCTGGAGCGATACACAGATTCCGGGCCTCCACGCAGATAAGTAAATGGGGGCTGTGTGGAGATACGGACCCCGAGCCTGGCTGCCCGCTGTATGTCTTCCTCGCTGGCCCAGCCAAAGTGTTCCAGCCGCAATCGGGCAGTATCTTTTTTCTCAGGGTGTTGTTCCATGACTTTCTCATAGATATTCAGAGCCTGCCAGACTCCCTTCTCTCCAATCACATGAAAACTCATGGCCAGATCTCTCACAATACCACTTTCCACAAACTCATAGACTTTCTCATCCGGATAATTCAGGTATCCACATCCTTCTCCGTCACAGTATGGATTGAAAAAAGCAGCAGTACGGGACCCAATGGATCCATCCAGAAGGATGTCACCACCCAGGATGCCCAGCTCCTTGCACATGGGGTCATCCGGTTCCGGCATATAGCACCAGTAGATCACCAGGTCCACCGGAAAGTCATCCTTATGTTCCAGCAGGAGTTCTACTGCCGGATCGTCTTTGGTGAAGCCTTCCTGGGCATGGATGGTGGTGATTCCTTTCTTTATGGCCTCCTCCGCGGTCCACTTCATGGCTTCATAAGTCTGCTCTCTGGTCCAGGGGAAGCGGTTTCTTGCGGTTTTATTGGCCACGTCCTGGAGTCTCCCGTTGAGCTTTCCATCCTCATCTTTCCGGACACCCTCCATCTCCTCATCAATTCCCAAAGCATCGAAAGCCAGACGGTTCACCAGAACATAATGACCACCTCGATCGGAAATGAATACCGGGCGATTGAATACATCCAGCTCCTCCATGGTCGGCGGACGTTTCTCTGCCAGCAGTCCTTCATCGATCCGCTGCCCAAAAAGCCAGCGATCCGGGTCCCAGGTTTCATCTGCTTCCTTTAACCGCCTCAGTATCTCCGGGATATCCTTCGCATCGTACATATTGATTCCCTGGGCATCAAAACCGGTAAGGGAAAGGTGGGCATGGCAGTCATGCAGGCCCGGCAGGACGGTTGCCCCGTTAAGGTTAATGGGTTCTACCCCTGCTTTTCCGGCAGCCTCCTTTATCTGTTCATCATTCCCCAGGCAGGCGATCTTGCCATCCAGGGCCAGCACTCCTGTGTACCTCTTCCTTACATCCATGGGAATCACATTGGCATTTATAAAAGCAATATTTCCCATATCGAATCCTTTCTATATGAGCAATCCAAGTTATCTCTATTTGATCCAGCCGGAAGCACGCTCCACTGCCCTGTTCCAGCCTTCCATCAGTTTCTGTCTCTCTTCCGCATTAAGTCTCGGCTCGAAACGTTTCTCACATTGCCACTTGGAAGCCACTTCGTCCATATCTTTCCAGAAGCCTGTTGCGACACCGGCCAGGTAAGCGACACCCAGACAGGTAGTCTCTGTGATCACCGGGCGCTCTACCGGCACACCCAGGATATCTGCCTGGAACTGTAAGAGGAAATCATTCTGCGCGCCACCGCCATCTGCACGGACAGACTGGATTTCAACTCCTGCATACTGTGCCATGGCATTGAAGGATTCCGCCACCTGATAAGCCATTGCCTCGATGGCAGCACGGCAGAGGTGGGCCTTGGTGGTTCCCCTGGTGATTCCGATGATGGTTCCCCTTGCATATGGGTCACTGCCGTTGGGAAGTCCGGCAAATGCAGGAACAAAATATACCCCTCCGTTGTCTTCTACGGAAAGAGCCAGTTCTTCTGCTTCTTTTGCATTGGTAACCACACCGGCGCCATCCCTGAGCCACTGGATCGCAGATCCCGATACATTTGCAAATCCTTCCAGGGCATAATGTTGTTTGTCTGTAATATCATTGGCCGTCTCAATGAAAAGGCCTGTGGATGCCGGGATATTCTGCGGCAGTTTTTCTCCGGCATTTAATACAATAAAGGAACCCGTTCCATAAGTATTCTTGATCATACCCGGTTTGATGCAGGCCTGACCAACTGCTGCTGCTGTCTGATCTCCGGCACTGGCTGCGATGGGAACGGCATGTCCGAAGAACACTTCCGGGTCCGTGTCCACGGAGAATTTACCGGTGATGGTCAGTTCCGGAAGGATACTTCTGGGGATGCCGAATTCGGCGAGAAGTTCCTCGTCATAATCCAGTTTCGTGATATCTCCGAGCAATGTTCCTGCCGTATTGGTAAAGTCTGTCACATGTGCCTTACCCCCGCTCAGTTTCCAGATCAGCCAGGTATCAACCCAACCGTAAAGGATATCTCCCGCTTCGATGCCGGCTTTAACCTCCGGGGCATGTTCCATGATCCACTCGATCTTAGGACCGGTAGAATTGGTCATGGCAATACTTCCTGAGCTGGCATATTTGCTGTCACCGTATTTCTCCATAAATGCGGTGACTCTGTCAGCAGTTCTCATATCCTGCCATACGATGGAATGATATACAGCCTTGCCGGTATTTTTGTCCCAGAGTACCGTCGTCTCCCTCTGATTGGTGATACCGATGGCCACAAGATCATCAAAATCCAGACCTCCGTCTTCCACGCATTGCCTGATCATAGCCATGGTGACGTCGAAGATTTCATTGGCATCATGTTCCACCCAACCAGGCTCCGGAAAATACTGAGTGAATTCCGAATACGCATTGGAAAGAACATTGGAATCGTGATCAAATGCGATGGCACGGATTCCGGTTGTACCCGCGTCGATACCGATGATAAATTTACTCATGTCATACCTCCTCTTATTATTCTGAATAATGGTTTCCGATATACTTTATACATAATATTATACGCTTATTTTGCGATTTTTAAAATAATCTCACAACATCTTTCCATCAATTCCATGATAAGAAAGTTTCTCATAAAAAAACAGCAGAGGATCATGTATCAAACTACATGCTAATCCTCTGCCATCTTATAAGTATTATTCCATCTTGTTCTCGTGATTATTTCAGGTCGGCTTCCGCTTCATCCAGGGTCTGATATCCATATGCCTGGGCCATCTTCTCCATGCTGTACCAGTATCTGTTAAATTCTTTGTTCTTGAGAATACTATCCCAGTATAATTCCAAAGTATGTTCCGAATAGGTATAGAGCTCACACTTCAGATAATTCAGAAGAGTCACTCTTTCTCCGATGGATCCACCGTCCATGGCTCGTCCGTTCTTACGAATGTTGGGGTATTTGGCCGCAAACTCTTTCACCCAGTCCTCATACTGACTTACAATCTTATCCACCAGGGACTTGGCCTTATCCGTCACAGGCGGAAGAAGGTGCTTGATTCTGGCAAAATATTTGGGATCTGTCTCTTCCATCATGTAGGCATATTTCTCCATCACAAGATTTCTCTCCTGCTGTATCGCCTCCACAAGGTCCCGCAGATAGCTTTTCACCACATTAAGATCCCAGCTTTCGAACTGACTTGATCTCATGATAACAAATGTTTCCAGATTATCCTGGCAGCTGGCTCTGCCGTTGATTCCTTTTACCTTCTGAAACATCTCCCACTCCAGGGAGACCACTGCCTTTTCCACATTATTTCTATCCATAGAGATACCTCCCGATTCGTCTGATAACACAGTTTCATTCTATCATCTTTTCCAGATTTATGATTTGGCAGAACAGGACTATTCTTTGGAAAAATTGGTACTGTATGCCCTGTTTTTCATTATGGATATTTCCCATTTCTATGAAAGTAT
>CADBOX010000364.1 GCA_902796415.1 uncultured Lachnospiraceae bacterium | reverse complement strand
GTTTGATCCCGATTCTGGTCTCCGGGTTCAGCATAGACGCAAGATTCGATACTTCAAGCAAGGCTTTTGTCATATCCTTATAGTTTTTTCCGTATATCTTAAAAATCTGATTGCGCTTCATACTTCCTCCGATTCTTATTTATTTCAGCATTGTCAGAAACTTCTCCAGGACAGGATTCTCATTCTCACCGGACCAGTTTACTTCCAGGTCCACTGTCTCCGCAGACCCGTCTTTTCTTACCATAGGAAGTATCCTGATATCTTTCATTTTCTGGTATGGACGTATGATGTATTCCGGGAGGATACTGATCCCCATTCCCACCGAAATCATCAATAGCAAGGTTTCCTGATCTCCTTCTACTCCCACCACATCAGGAAGGAATCCCCCTCTGTCGTAAATCAGCATGGATTCTTCCATCTGATCTTTCGGCCGGTCTGTGGGCTGCATCATGATGAATTTCTCTCCCTCCAGTTCTTCGTAAGTAAGATAGGACCGGTCAGTCAGAGGATGCCCGTCATATAAGACAGCCATGACCGGATAGCTCTTTATATAAATGTGCTTCAGGTCCGGATGAGTCCTCTGAAAAGGAGAGATGGTGAAAGTGAGATCACATTGTCTATTCACCAGCAGATCCAGTAGAACACTCATATTATCCCGGATCAGGTTAACCTTCACCGTCGGGTAGGTCCTGCAGAATTCTCTCAGGATCTCAGGAAAGTCACTCTGTCCATATCCCCGGATAAATCCGATGGTTATCTCCCCCTGCAGACCCTCGGAAGCCAGTTTTGCCATGCGGAGCGCTTCATTGCTCCGGTGCAGTATGATCCTGGCTTCGTTCAGATACACTCTTCCTGCAGCAGTCAGCTCAACGTGATGTTTATCCCGGATAAACAGCGGCACACCTACCGTTTTCTCCAGGGAACGGATCTGCTGGGTCATAGCTGTCTGAGAGATAAAGCATTTGGCAGCAGCCTTTGTAAAATTCAGGGTTTCTGCCACACTTATAAAGTATTCCAACTGGTTCAGATTCATTGTTCCTCCCCCATTTTATCAATATAGTCTCAATATAGTTTATCTTTTTTAGTTTAACTTTATAATAAGTTAAACTTATTACATAATCCAATTTTATCATTTTACATAGGGTATTACAATGGTTATAATTAATAAAAAGTTTTTAATAAAAAAATAATAGTGAGAGGAGAAAAAGCAATGTCAAATGAAAAAATTCCTTACAAGATTTACCTTACGGAAGAGGAGATTCCCAAACAATGGTATAATATGCGTGCCGATATGAAAAACAAGCCGGCTCCCTTATTGAACCCCGGAACACTTGAGCCTTTGAAGGCAGAGGAACTGGCTCCCATCTTCTGTGAAGAACTGATTGCACAGGAATTGGATAATGACACGGCTTATGTTGATATACCTGAAGAGATCCAGACTTATTATAAGCTATACCGTCCTTCTCCCGTGATGAGGGCCTACCATCTGGAGAAAGCCCTGGGAACACCTGCTAAGATTTATTATAAATTCGAAGGTAACAATACCAGTGGAAGTCACAAATTGAACTCTGCTCTGGCTCAGGCATATTATGCGAAAAAGCAGGGGCTCAAGGGAGTGACCACCGAGACCGGTGCCGGTCAGTGGGGAACCGCTTTGGCCATGGCTTGCTCCTTCTTTGATCTGGAATGCAAAGTATTCATGGTAAAAGTTTCTTATGAGCAGAAACCATTCCGCCGCGAAGTGATGCGCACATATGGAGCAGAGGTCACACCTTCTCCATCAGAGACTACCGCCATTGGCCGTAAGATCCTGGCAGATCATCCGGGAACCACGGGAAGTCTTGGATGTGCCATCTCTGAAGCAGTGGAAGTATCCACACAGAGTGAAGGATACCGTTATGTTCTGGGCAGTGTGTTGAATCAGGTCCTTCTGCATCAATCCGTCATCGGCCTGGAAGCGAAAGCAGCTCTTGACAAATATGATATCACACCGGATATCATTATCGGATGTGCAGGCGGCGGATCCAATCTGGGCGGTCTGATAGCACCTTTCATGGGTCAGAAGCTGAGAGGGGAGAAAGATTATCGGATCATCGCGGTGGAACCGGCATCCTGTCCGAGTTTTACAAGAGGTAAATTCGCTTATGATTTCTGTGATACCGGTATGATCTGCCCACTGGCTAAGATGTACACACTAGGAAGCAGCTTTATCCCGTCCGCCAACCATGCCGGAGGTTTACGCTTCCACGGTATGAGCACGATTCTTTCCCAGCTCTACCATGACGGCTTCATGGAGGCAGTTTCCGTGGAACAGACCGCAGTCTTTGAGGCAGCCGAGCAGTTTGCCCGTACAGAGGGAATCCTCCCGGCACCTGAAAGCAGCCACGCCATTCGTGCAGCAATCGACGAAGCCCTGAAATGCAAAGAAACCGGAGAAGAAAAGACCATCCTCTTTGGCCTTACGGGTACAGGGTACTTTGATATGGTTGCATACGAACAATATCATAACGGGAATATGTCCGACTATATTCCTTCCGATGAAGATCTTCAGAAAGGTTTCGATGGAATCCCGCAATTCCCCGGAAATGAAATCTAGTCAATCATTTAGTCTGAATCCTCCCAAAAAATAATATAATACAAAACACAGGGTGCCTCAATCAAAAGGCACCCTGTGTTTTGTTTATGCATTGTTTTCTTTCTTCTCTTTTAACCTTTGAATCAGAGAATACATTTCCTCATTATACAAAGTGTGTTTCAGTTGAGGGAATGCCTTGTGAAGACGGTTGAAACCAAAAAATCTGTTCTTGGTCTGCTTCTTCTTCAGTTCCTCGATACGGTCTCGGATCTCAGCTTTCGCAAGAGTTGCCTGAACCCTCTGTTCCTGTATCCTCGTATCCGCTTCGATGGTATGCTCGCCAATCTTCTCGGTCATATGATCACTGACCTTTCTCATCTTTCCGGCAATTTTATTCATTTCCTGCAGATCTTTATTCAGATTCAGAACAGTAAGTACGGTGATGACAGAGTCAACAAAGAAGATAATCCAAAGGATTACTACCACGGCATGACCGAACACCCCGTCCAAAACCTTCACATTTAATTCCACAAATGGATGTACCACTTTCATGGCAAATACGATACAGAATCCCCAGGCGATGGAATACTTCAGACAGATATATCCCCCCAGGTTAAATGGTTCCTGGGAATAATCCCACCATCTCATATGAAACAGTTTATAGAGGACAAAACCCCCGATCAATTCGATCAAACTGGCGAAGAAGATTCCCCCTATAAACAATAGCAGGGGATTGTCCGAGAAAGGTTCCAGAATAAGAAGCACGGAGAGCATGCCGAAGCCATAGATAGGGCAAACCGGACCGTTCAGGAAACCTCTGTTTATCACCTTACCTACACTGAGAACATGATAGACTACTTCAAGAACCCATCCCAGGAAAGAATACAGCAGAAAATATGCTACCAGATAATAAAGTTCTGTCATTTTTTCTCTCCTTTCATACAAAACTTATTGTATCTGCGGACAATGGAACAGTCAAGAGAATAATGGTATATTTTTCCACTTGAAGATTATAATATTTATAAAAACAGATAACATTTATCCATCTTATGAACAATTAATTATCCTAATTAAGACAGATTTTTTATCCATTCAATGATATAATATAGTCAAGGTATTATGATTGCAAGAACTATAGAGTGATGGCAAGGGAAGGAGATATAATAATGATCGATCGTGAAATGGAAAGCCGCATCAATGCCGCTATTGCTAAGGTTTTAAATGAGAATACAGAATTTTCCAATGTTGCACGTCCAAAGCCCACCAGAGCTTCCACAGCTACACAGGGTGCTTGGAGAATTGAGAAGAATCCAAAGGCCTCCGCTGCTACAGAAGGTGCCTGGGATGCCACCAATACACCAGGCGGAGTATCCGCATATGCCAAAAAAGTCTGGACGAAAGATGAGCTGGTTGAAGCGGTAAGCAAGGCTGCCATGACAGTCCTTGAGTTCAATAACCGCAAGATTGAGGGTGAGGCAAAACCATCCGCAGTTAAGATTGTTTCCGGTTTTACTCCCACAGGTAAAGTATCTGCATCAGTGATCCGCCAGATAGAGGGAGTTGTCAGAGAAGCTGCAGCTAAAGTTATCTCCCGCTACATTCCAAGCGGAAAGATTTCTTCCGCAACGAATGCCATCTGGACAAAGGACCAGCTGATTGACGCTGTTTCCAAGGCTACTATGACAGTCCTTGAGTTCAACAATATCCCTGTTGGAGGAGAGACAAAGCCATCTTCTTCCAAAGCAATCAGTTATGACAAAGCAGATGCTAAACCGGCAGCAAACAAAGTATTATCGGACACTATGGTGGAGGGAAAAGTCTCCGCAGCTACCCAGCCGGCATTTAATAAAGAGGAAGATTATAATCATAAAAAGATATCTGCCTCCGTATGTGCCCAGATTCTGACAAACGTATATAAACTGAATCAATAGATTGTCATCTGTGGATTTTCTCAGATTCAATGATAATTCATCCACAAAATAATGAAAGGGAGTTCTATGAAAGAACTCCCCTTTTTGTTTCAAAACAGCTCCATGTAAGCCGATGGTTTCATATTTTCATATTTCTTAAAGATCTTACTGAAATACCCCGCATCACTGTATCCCAACAGGAAAGAGATATCT
>CADBOX010000363.1 GCA_902796415.1 uncultured Lachnospiraceae bacterium | reverse complement strand
ATACGCCAGAACTTGTGGCAGAACCCTGATGGTAGTTGAGAACAAAGTGCCATCTAGATTAAGTTGACACTAAGTGTACCACATTGGGGTCTGACCCCGGGTTCTGGCGCTCAATTGCCGTCCCTGCCACCTACCTGTCTACGCTTAAACCTAACGTTACCGCTTCGGCTCCAAGACTCGGTACCGGTGGAGTGGTTAGTTCCTTACCGGATGGGGTTTCCACCCATTATCATAGGCGCCCTCTCTGGACGCACGGTCAGAACCCACCGTGCCAAACACTCTTGACAATCTGGTAAATACAATATAGAATAATCATTACTCCTCAGGGAATACACAAATCTTTCGAGGAGTAATAGATGAAGAGAAGCAAGGCCAGGCGGCTGCTCCTACATTCTCCGAAAGGAGGTGAGGCGCATGCGTATTACTTTTCATGTTTGGCGTTTTACAGTGACGATTGTCATTAAAGAAACCCACAAGAAAAAGGATCGCAGTGAAAAAAACAACCGCCACTCTGCCAAGTGACGGAAGTTTTTGTGATCCTATGATCACAGTATAAATCTTTCTCCTTGAGGAACGGCCGCAAAGGCCTCTCTTCATCTTTTATTATAGAGATTCTCAAAAAATTGTCAAGAATAAAATCATAAGCTTTCGGCCCTACTCCATTTGCAAAGCACTGGGACATCTATAGGACAAACTAATGTTATTCATGCAGATGGATACCTCTTTGAGGTTTAACCTGGTTATAGCATCGTCTTTGCAATCAACAATATTCGTTACTGTACAATCATCTATCTCTAATAGTTTCTCCAACGGTTCACTATCGCTGAAAAAATAAAACAATATATTCTGAATATCGCTAACTTATTTTTTCATCATCATTAAGATTTTGTTCATTGTATAACACATGATCAAGATTACATGACATATAGTAAGCAGTATACGGTATCCCGCCAATATCCCTTACTGTTAATAAGTGATTTAGAATGTCCCTTTTATCAGCGTTTCTTTTTATTATTCTTTCCGGTTTTTCACAAGAAATGGTCGTGGGTTTATAATAGAATTCTTTTGTATCCCCTTCCACTGCCACAGAATCAGGAGTAAAAACTCCATCCGTATCTATCAAGTGTACAATCTCCCAAATATCACTTTTTCTATATTTGGATTGACTTAGATGTCTCTTAATAATATCTTTTATGACGTTTTCGACATTTTCTTTCTTTACAGTTTTATCAGAAGTAATATCGCCTTTAGTAACTTCAAATACAATCATTCTGTTCATATATATGCGCTGCATAATCTTTTTTAATGCATGTCTGTCAGAGAATCCTTCCACTAACAAAAGAACAACCTTTTTCAATACAGGTTTATTTGTTGCCATTTATGTCTCCTCTGCTGCCCTCTGGGATAACTTTTCCAATAAACGTTCTGAAAAATGGAGCGTTACCGGTTCACTTACTTTACCAGCTTTTCTGAACGCATACCCAATGGAGTCCAGTTCGTCCTGTTCATATAAGGATTCCTTCTGTCCTCCTAGCACAAGTGCACGAATATAAAAATCACGCCTGTTATTATTTTGTTGAACTCCTTGTAACCTTATGAATCTTTCATCTGGATTTGTAGTTGAGCATATGAGATTTTTAACACTCAGTTTTTCAAACGCTCTCAAATTATGAGAAGTAAATATCAGTTGTCCCTTGGCTTCCTCATATAAAACGCCTAGAAGTTCACCAAGTAAATATTCAAATATACCCGAATCTAATTCGTCAACAATCAGGCATATCTGAGGATCATTATATACTGCTATCAAACAGTTAAGCAAAGAGATAATCCTTTTAATCCCCTCAGATTCGTACTGAGTAGAGAAACGATTTCCCTCTCTTTCAGAAAACACATCGACATGAACAATTTCGATGCCTTTTTCATTTACTTCCACAGCCCCTCTTTTTATAACAATCTGAAGGTTTGGAATAATAGCCTTCAAAGCAATATTGATTGCATCGATAATACTCTCAAACATCGGATAAATAGGGGCCGGAAGAGATCCATTTCCATTCATTAAGAGAGGTAAACATCCTTGTAGGATCGCATTTTCATATACTTCATAGATATTAATTGGTATCAGCTGATTTCTATTGATATCACCGAGCTGGCTTACTTTGATTACAATCATACGATTCTGGGCAAAAAAACCAAGCGAAAGAATAATCTCCGATATATTCTTCGCTTCATCCGACTTTGCTGGATTGTGTACCAAAGAATTGGTCACCAGGTTATTGAATAGAATAGAACAATTTCTCTGTGCGCTATATATAGCAATATTCTGTAAAGATTTAACAAATTCAATCTCCGAGTACTCATCTGCATGTTTCGATTCTAAATGCACTGCTGCATTTGTATCTAATATAGAACTAGACTCATAAAATGGATTTGAAACGCAAATGCTTCTCTCGTGCTTCCATGTTGCTCCTCGTATTTTGTAAGCCAGCTTCTCTTTTTTCACAACTACCCTAGGTGTTGAATCAGATCCAGCAACACTCAACGAAACTTCATAGTCGACAAGATATTTTCCCTCTCCCTTCTCAACATAAAAAAGCGCGGACACCTCACTGTCATCGCATAGTATTCCCCCATATTCATGAAATGGGATTTCCTGCCCTGTCAGGATATGACGGATAATATCGAGTCCCTCAATCATTGCAGTCTTCCCAGATCCATTCTGACCATAAATCCCGACTATATCACTTCCGGCAAGCTCCGCTTTGCGTAAAACAGGTACATAGTTCATAAACTCAATTGTACCTTTATTAACATTTTTCACTCTGTGTAATTCACACTTTATAAGACGTACGGTAGTTGTTTTCATGATCTCTCCATCGCAGCTATAAAATAATCGCACATTTTGTATCATCAGTATAACACTTTACGGCAGACAATTCAATAAGATTTTACGCATCTATACATTTTGTATTTTCTATCAAGAATTATCACGGACAGCAAAACGTTTTATAATTGTTAACTTTTCATTATTTTACACCTAAACCGTGCTGATGGCTACATATCTATGTCAACAGCACGGTTTTGTATCGCCGGTATTAGTCCGCATCGGACATTTCACCCCTGATCATTCCAAGGATTTCCTCATAGCTTCTGCTACTGTTGACGATTGCCTCCCAGACCTCATCCTTTCGCTTGGCATCCCGCTTGTCCAAAAGTATTTATAGTTCATCCACAGCCTTCTCATGTGCGGCGGCCGTCCTTGCAACCTTTTCCTGTGCTTTCAGGATTTTTTGTTCCAGCGTTTCATCTGATGTGGCTCTTTTTCTCATTCTTCGTCTGATCCTTTCTTTGCTTTCGCCGATATTTCTTTAAGTTGGCTACTGATCTCCTTTGCCCAATACGTAACGAGAGGAACGTCTACTCCGAATGCCTGAAGAATTCGTTTCTGTTTCTTTGTGACTCCATGATCCAGGCGGTAAACGTTGTCCGT
>CADBOX010000362.1 GCA_902796415.1 uncultured Lachnospiraceae bacterium | reverse complement strand
CCACTCCACAATCCCCCTACATTAGTTGGTGTGAATGCTTGTAAAGAACTGATGCCTACAACTCCGATGGTTGGTGTTTTTGATACTGCTTTCCATCAGACCATGCCCGCAGAAGCTTACATCTATGGTCTTCCTTATGAGTATTATGAGAAATATGCCGTTCGTCGTTACGGTTTCCACGGAACATCCCACAAGTTCGTATCCCAGCGTACTGCTGAGATCTTAGGAAAGAAACCGGAAGACATTAACGTCGTTGTATGCCATCTTGGAAACGGTTCTTCCATCTCCGCTGTCAAAGGCGGAAAATGTATCGACACCTCCATGGGTCTTACCCCGTTAGAGGGTCTCATCATGGGAACCCGTTCCGGTGATATCGATCCTACCTGCATCCAGTTCCTTGCACAGAAAGAGGGGCTGACACTCGATGAGACCATGAATGTCATCAATAAGAAATCCGGTGTCCTTGGTATCTCCGGTGTTTCTTCTGACTTCCGTGATCTTGGCGAAGCAGCAGAAAAAGGAAATGAAAGAGCTCAGGTCGCTCTCGATGCATTTGCTTACCGTGTTGTAAAATACATCGGTGCTTATGCAGTTGCTATGGGCGGTGTTGATGCTGTTGTATTTACCGCAGGTATCGGCGAGAACGATATCTCCACACGCGCAAGAATCGCAAAACGTTTAGCTTGCCTGGGCGCTGAGTTTGATGAAGCAGCCAACAACGTTCGCGGTAAGGAAGCATTCATCTCCACCCCGGATTCCAAAGTAAAACTCCTTGTTGTTCCGACCAATGAAGAGTTGGCTATCTGCCGTGATACCGTTGAGATCGTTACAGGTCTCGTAGAGGATGCGGTGGGAAAATAATTGCGGAAGTCGTCTATGATATCGTCAAAAAGATAAAGGACTGACTTCCCGGATCAGGAAGTAATAAAGGGTATGCCATAGGCTGCGGATATCTATCCGTAGTCCTGGCATACCCTTATTACTTTTTAGCGGAACTGATTCAGCTCTTCATCATACTCAAACCCTGCCATACTCAGCCTTTGAATGATGTCTTCCTCATTGATATGCATATCTTCACATAGTTTTCTAAGATTCGGATACTCATCTCTCAGCTTTGTATTCAGCACACTGTAAAGCATCATTGGATCTGCGGGAAGACCCATGGGAAATCCTGTCATATCATTATCCTCCCCCTTCTGCATGACATCTCATACCATCCGGTATGATTCTGATTCTTTTAATCTGACATTTGCTATATACTGATTTTATCTTTCCCATCTGTTTCTGTCAATTTCCCATTATTTATTGTATAATACAAAAGATTATAGTATTCTATAGATTAGATTGTTTTCTGAATAAATATGCAGGTTTTATATATTTATTCAAGAATATAGTATGGAGGTTAAAAAGAATGGCAAACAAGGTTTGGAAATTCCATAATGATGTTGATACGGATCAGATCATCGCCTCCCAATATCTGCTTCTGCCGGATATTGAGGCAATGAAGATCTATACATTCGAATCCCTGGATCCGGATTTCGCAAAGAAGGTGACCCCCGGCGATATCGTGGTAGCCAGCGAGAATTTTGGTTGCGGCTCTTCCAGGGAACAGGCTCCCAGTGTTCTGAAAGCATTGGGGATCCAGGCGGTGATCGCAAAGTCTTTCGCCAGGATTTTCTACCGCAATTCCATTAATATCGGACTTCCGGTGATCGTCTGCAAGGACTTGTATGATCATGTGGAAGACGGCGGTATGGCTGAGCTTGATCTGTCTGCAGGTACTGTTACCGTGGACGGACAGTCCTTCACCTGTACCAAGCTTCCGGAATATATGCAGGGTATCCTGAATGCCGGCGGGCTGATTGCATCTTTGAATAAGGAGGAAGACTGATATGGGAATGACGATTGGCGAAAAAATCATCGCAAGGGCAGCCGGTGTCGACGTGGTGAAACCAAATGATATCCACACGGTCACCCTGGACCGGATGATGAGCAATGACGGAACCACACATCTTACCGTGGATATGTATAACAATAAACTAAAACATCCCAGGATTGCAGATAATAAGAAAGTTGTCTTTATCATGGACCACAATGTTCCTGCGGAAAACCCCAAGACGGCAGAAGCTCACAAGAAGATGCGTAATTTTGCCAGGGAACACGACATCGCCCTTTATGAAGGGCAGGGTATCTGCCATCAGATCATGATGGAGGACTATGTATGTCCGGGAGAGCTGATCTTTGGGGCTGACTCTCACACCACCACCTATGGTGCCCTGGGAGCTTTTGGAACCGGTGTCGGCTGCACAGACTTTCTCTATGCCATGACCACCGGAACTTCCTGGGTCATGGTGCCGGAAACCCTTCGGTTCAATCTCCACGGCAAACTGCCTGAGGGTGTCTATGCCAGAGACCTGATCCTCACTATCATCGGGGATATCGGTGCCAACGGTGCCAATTACAAGATCATGGAGTTTGCAGGTGACGGGGCCCATAATCTCACCATAGACGAGCGTATCGTTCTCTGTAATCTGACGGTGGAAGCCGGGGCAAAGGCCGGCATCGTGGAGCCGGATGAGAAGGTTGTGGAGTATTGTGAATCCCATGGCCGCCAGGCTGTCCATATGTTCAAAAGCGATGAAGATGCCAGCTTCGCCAAGGTTTATGAATATGATTTGTCCAAGATCAAACCTGTGGTGGTACGTCCGGACTTCGTTGATAATTTTGACACACTGGAAGCAGTACGAAAAGAGAAAATCAAAATCGATGAAGCCTTTGTGGGTTCTTGTAATAACGGAAGGATCGAAGACCTGCGTATCGCAGCGGAAGTTGTGAAAGGCCGGCAAGTTCATCCCAATGTACGCTTCCTCATTGCTCCTGCCTCACAGGCAGTTTATATCCAGGCTCTGGAGGAAGGTATCATCACCACATTGATGAAAGCAGGCGCCATGGTCATGAACACCAACTGCTCCGTATGCTGGGGCAGCTGCCAGGGTGTCATCGGTAAAAATGAAGTATTGATCTCCACGGGTACCCGTAATTTCAAGGGTCGTGCCGGGGATCCCAGTTCCAAGGTATATATGGCCAATGCAGCTACCTGCGCTGCTTCTGCAGTAAAGGGTTATATCTGCGGACCGGAGGACTTATAAGAAGAAACAAGAGGGGTTAATCAAATGAATCAATTTACTGGTAAAGTATGGGTACTGGGAGATGATATCGACACAGACATCATTATTCCCACAGATTACCTGGCCCTCCCAACTGTGGAGGATATGAAACAATATGGCTTTTCTCCTCTCCGCCCGGATCTGGCTTCCCGGATCCAGGAAGGAGATATCATCGTTGCAGGTAAGAACTTCGGCTGCGGTTCTTCCAGGGAGCAAGCCCCGGAGATCATCAAAGCATTGAAGGTTGGATGTGTCATTGCAAAATCCTACGCAAGGATCTTCTTCCGCAATTCCATCAATAACGGACTTCTCCTGATAGAAAACAGCGAGATACAGGATGTAGTAAAAGAAGGGGACATGCTGACTGTCAATCCGGGAGAATACCTGGAGCTGAATGGGAAGAAATACTCCATCTCCACCCTTCCGGACAACCTCATGGATATCATTAATGCCGGAGGCCTGGTAAAGGCTATGCAAAAACGCAACGGCGTCATCTGAGGAGGGTCAGTTATGGGATATACATTAATCGAAAAAATTATCAAAAAGAATGCCGGACTCGAAGATATCGCACCGGGACAGATCGTAACAGTCAATGTGGATCGTGTGATGATCCACGACATTTTCATTCCTTTTGTGGCGGACAAATTCCAGGAGATGGGATTTAAGAAGCTCTGGGATCCGGATAAAGTTGTGTTGATCTATGACCACCTGGTTCCCACCAGTGCCGTGGAGGATGTGCGTCATTTCCAGATTGGGGATGCTTTCGTGGAGAAATACGGGCTCACCCATGTTCATCGCCGGGATGGTATCTGCCACCAGCTCATGACCGAAGCCGGTTACGCCAAACCGGGTGATATCGTCTTTGGGACTGATTCCCACACCACCACCTACGGCTGTGTGGGCTGTTTTTCCTCCGGTATCGGATATACGGAGATGGCTTCCATCCTGGGCACCGGAGAAATGTGGGTACGTGTTCCCGAGACCATCAAGATTGTGATCAATGGCAAGCTTCCTGCCAATGTGACCTCCAAAGATATCATCCTGAGGATCATCGGTGACCTCCGGGCTGACGGGGCCACCTACAAGGCATTGGAGATTACTGGCTCCACCGTGGATGAGATGAGCGTAGCTTCCCGCATGACGATTTCCAACATGGCTGTGGAAGCCGGGGCAAAATGCTGTCTGTTCCGACCGGATGAAAAGACCTGCAGATATTCTGAGGTCAGCCTGGAGGAGACCGCCTGGTTATATGGAGATGATGATGCGGATTATGAAAGAATCATCAATTATAAGGCAGAGGGATTCGTTCCTGTCTGTGCCTGTCCTTCCCAGGTGGATAACATCCATCCGGTATCGGATGTAGAAGGTACCAGAATTGATCAGGTATTTATCGGTTCCTGCACCAACGGACGTCTGGAGGATCTGGCTGTGGCAGCCAGGATCCTGGAAGGAAAGAAAGTTGCCTGCAAATGTATTATCACCCCGGCAAGCCGTAAGATCTACATCGAAGCCATCGAAGCAGGTTATATGGATATTCTGGCAAAAGCAGGCTGTATCATCACGCAGCCGGGCTGCGGTCTTTGCTGCGGCCGCGCCGGAGGTATTCTGACGGATGGAGAGAAAGTGGTTGCCACCAACAACCGCAATTTCCTCGGACGAATGGGAACTTCCAAGGTAGGTATCTATCTTGCCTCCCCGGCCACCGCTGCCACATCAGCTCTCACAGCTACCATATCTGTTCCAAAATAGATGAATGTCCCTGTTTTTACTTGCATCCTGCGAGAACAATGATATAATGGATAGCGTGGGTAATAAAACATTCAGGAGGCATAGATATGACTTTAGATCAAGAGAAACTTGTACCGGAAAGAGACGAACACCTGAAAAATGGAGAGTTTTCCATATTGAAAGGAGAATACACCAAGAATTTCAATGTGTATGTCGTTGGTTCACAGCACAAAGAGGCTGTAGAATACATTTTAATGTTATTGGATCGTTCCACGGACAATGCATTAAACTTTGGAATCAAGATGGGAACCGGGAAAAAATACGGTGTAACATTCTGGGAGGAAGAAGATATTCCGGAAGAGTATCACGCTTAATCAGATCAAATCAAGACCGGAAACTCCCCCTATAGCTTTCGGTCTGAATTGAATAATGAATAACCTGACAAAAAAACGGATAGGACACAATCAAAAGTGTCCTATCCGTTTTATAATTATCCTGTATTATTTTATCATATAACATATTCAAATATTATTCATGACGTAATGCCACGATCGGATCCAGATTCGCAGCCTGAACCGCAGGGATGAATCCGAAGATGATTCCGATCAGCATGGAGAATAAAATTGCTATGATCACCGCAGGGATGCTGATGGCCACGGGAACGTTGGAGATTCTTGCTATGATCTCCGCCATGGCGATACCCGCAATGGTTCCGATAATTCCCCCGAAACTCGTGAGCACTGCTGCCTCCGTCAGGAACTGGGCAAGGATACGGTTCTTCCTGGCTCCGATGGCCTTCTTAAGACCGATCTCCCGGGTTCGTTCTGTCACGGATACCAGCATGATATTCATGACACCGATACCTCCAACCAACAGGGAGATACTGGCAATCCAGATCAGCTGTTTGTTTGTGGTAGAACTGAGTTCCTCCGTCTCAGCTGCTGTCTCACTGATATCCTTGGCACTGTATTTGATCTCTTTGTTGGTGACAGCCTGGTTCATTAATTCCTGGGCTGCCTTACCAACGCTCTTCATATCATCAGTGGAGGCAGCCAGAAGTTTGGCATTATAGGGTTCATCATATGCTATGATGATATTCCAGTCCACATCAGGTATAATAACGGTTCCACTGGAATTCTCCCTCTCATAGGCATATTCATAATATTCCTCTATGGAATTGATCACAGGCTCAAAGGCAGTGGATTCCTCAAAAGTTCCCACCACTACAAATGGTTCTCCTTTGATTTCAATGGTTCCACCGATGGGATTTTTGTCTTCGAATAAACTGGTCGCCGCCACTTTATCAAGCAAAGCTACTTTTCGGTAGTTCTTATAATCTGCTTCTGTAAAGTGTCTTCCTCCGGTCATGACATAGCCGCAAGTATTCAGATAATGGATATCTGCACCGACCAGCTGACCACCCTGAAGGGGTGTTGTCTTATTGTAGACATAGTTGATGGAAGTCCTGATCAGATACAGGCTGGCATCCTCCACATGAGGAATCTTAGCCAGTTCATCTCTCATAGTGTAATCATATACAGGGATCCCGGAAGGAATTCCCGAATACTCCGGCTCGTAATCATAGTCACCGCTCTCAGCCAGACGGACCGTAACCGTGTTGGTACCGGAACCGATCAGGTTTTTCTTGATCGTCTCATTGGTCCCCTTGATGGTGGATACGATGGCTATGATTGCCGCAATACCGATGATGATTCCCAGCATGGTAAGGAGGGATCTCAGCTTGTGAGCCCATATACTCTGAAAAGAAATTCTTATATTTTCAAACATAGTTTATCGTTGACCTTTCTGAGAGTTAAGAAGCATCTTAATAGATGATATTCTCATCATTCTCGGAAATCTTCGTCTTGGCTCCTTCCTTTACCTTGTTGCCATAGGGGAATGCCAGATAGTCTTCTTCTGTAATTCCGCCAATCACCTCAAGGTACTGACCGTTCAATGTTTTTCCTGTCTTGATATATTGCTTCTCCAGACGTTTGTTTTTGCCGGCTTTATAGACATAGCTGCCGTCACTGTCTGATCTGACGTATGCCTTCTGCAGATAGATTGCGCCTTGCTCCATGGTTCCCATGGATTTCGAAGAATATTTGATATTCACACTGTCCCCGGGATTAAGCCCTTCCGCATCTTCGATGTAGGCAACAATAGGATAATAGGAACTGTTCGGGTTGCCTTCCGTCCCTGTATCCGTGACATTCACAGGATAATCTGAGATTTCTTTTACGATTGCCTCATATTTCTCCTCAGTATCCCATGTAGTGCAAGTGATAGTTCCGCCGATCTT
>CADBOX010000361.1 GCA_902796415.1 uncultured Lachnospiraceae bacterium | reverse complement strand
CCAAATCAAATGCTCCTCACCAGCTGTGTTCAATTATCATGTCCAACGGTCTATACCTCCGTTTTTCGATTCGTCGTCAACTTCAAGCAATAGCTTCCGTGGCCTGCGCTTTCTGCCTGCCCTCCAACCATAAGAGCTCCGGTCAGCTGCACCCCTGCTTCCGTATTCTCGAAATATCCAACTCCATCAGTTACCGAAATTGTCGTGTTCAAAATCCTATGAATTCTAAGCTGACTCCAGAATCATTCTGTACTGCTTCTTACTCAAACTATATGAGGCGAGTCCTTCTTTACGAACATTACACCCTCTTCTTCTCGATACTCTCGATCTGTCCTCTAACTTGAATTCCTAAATAAAGTTTTTGTTGGACTGTACCTCCTGGTTCATTATAGTTTCGAATTCTTAACTAATACTTCCGGTGGTCCGTACCTCCTTATACTTTATAGTTTTGATTCTAAAATAACGTTCTTGGCGGTCCGTACCTCCTTTCCCTAAGATTTAAATTCTGAAATTAAATTACAACTCTTGGTGGTCTCACCCCTTTTTACATGGTACCAAAAAACTGAAAACAATAATTTCAAAATCTATATAATGGACTTTGTCCGTCCTTCCTTGTACTTGTATTATAGGTTAGCAAAGACTATTTGTCAACACTATTTTTAAATTAAATCCAAATTATCTCATTTTTCGGACTTTAACCAACAATTTAAGGCAATATTTATTATTTGCTTCCTATTTATCTGTTATTTTATCAAGTGTATATATTAATCTGTAATCTTCTTCTTTTTCTATTCCCGGGCCCCAAAATGCCGGATCAATTCCTGCCTGCCCCACAAACTGATGTCATTTTGTTTTGCCAGACTGAATGCATTTTTGGTAAAACGGTTGTTGGTGATCACCATTCCCCGGTCCGCTTCATAATAGCCGACAGCTCCGATCACCTCCTGCACTGCCGCAAGCCCGACGGCCCTGTCATACCGTTTGGCCTGGACCACGATCAGTTCTTTATGTTTTTTAAGGATGAGGTCAGCTCCGTAATCATGGCTCCCTTCTGTCACCTTTACCCGGTAACCCATACGGCGGAAGTGTTCCGCCAGATACATCTCGAACGAGTTCCCGCTCAGCTGGTCTACTTTATGCAGAGGCATGTTAATGTAACGACCGTTGATCAGACGGTTTACAAAGAGGATCATGAGGCCGGCGCAGGTCATGGCCCAGGCTGCAGACCGCACATTGCTCCCGGACCTGTGGGCTGCGTAACCGAAAACAAAAGCAATGATCATCCCGGCCAGGGAGCTGATTTTTACCGTGTCAATATTTCGCATGTCTATCCGATCTTCCTTCCTTTTTTTGTCCTATTATTTTATCCCAACCCGTAAGAAATGTAAATGATATTTCCATTATCTATCATTGACAGGGAGTCCCAAAAATCTTAAAATATAAGTTAGATAATTGTCTTTATTTTCAGGAGGTGTTCCATGCTTTTAGCCCAGGCGAGACAGGATATTGTCACTTTTTCCAGAAAGCTGATCACAGACCATCTCACCGTCGGAACCGGCGGGAACATCAGCATATACGATCCTGAGAAGAAAATGTTTGCCATCTCCCCCAGCGGTATCGATTATTTCGATATGACTGCGGAAGATGTGGTGATCCTGGACCTGGAAGGCCGGATCGTCGAAGGATCCCGGAAGCCTTCCAGTGAGGTGGACCTGCACCGCATTTTCTATCAGAATCGTGAGGACATCTGCGCGGTAGTCCACACCCACAGTACCTACTGTACTGTTCTGGCGACCAACCATATGGACCTGCCTGCATCCAGCTATCTGGTGGCATTTGCAGGAAGGAATGTCCGCTGCGGTGACTATGCCCCCTTTGGAACAAGGGACCTGGCTGAAAAGACATTTTCTGCAATGGAAGGCCGAAAGGCAGCGCTGATGGCGAACCATGGGCTGATCACCGGAGGAACGGATATCCGGGATGCCTATACGGTTGCCCAGCAGATTGAATTCTGCGCAGAGGTTTATGTGAAAGCGCTCTCGATCGGCAAACCGGTTATTCTGTCTGACGAGGAGATGGACCGCATGATCGTTCGTTTCGGCAGTTACGGACAGAAGAAGGAGAGATAGAGGAGGTACACATAGTGTCAGCATTTGACAGATATTTTCTTATGAGCGAGGCGGATGTCCCGGCTTACGTTCAGGAAAAAATCTCATATTTCGAGTCAGGAGCTTCGCTTGTCTGTAAAGAGATCGGCGACGGCAACCTGAACTATGTGTTCCGCGTCAAGGATCAGGCGACCGGCAAGAGCATTATCGTCAAGCAGGCCGGCGAGCACCTTCGCATCAGTGAGGAGATGACTTTGAACACGGATCGCGGGCGTATTGAATCCAATATTCTGCGCCTTCAGGAGGCACT
>CADBOX010000360.1 GCA_902796415.1 uncultured Lachnospiraceae bacterium | reverse complement strand
GGAAGTTTCTCTCCCAGGAAGCAGTGGAATACTGTTCCGCTGGTGTATTTGGTCTGAAGATTATCCTGGATATCCAGAGCGTCAAATACATCATCCGTGGAACCCACCGGAAGGTGGGAAGAATTCGTATAATAAGGAATCTCACCGGGTTCTCCCGCGGTAATGATTTCCGGGTATAACTCTCTGTCATGTTTTGCAAGACGGTAGGCTGTGGACTCTGCCGGTGTTGCCTCCAGGTTGAAGAGATCACCGTACTCCTCCTGGTAATCGGAGAGTTTCTCTCTCATGAAATCCAGTACCTTAGCGGTCCAGGCTGCTGCTTCCGGATGAGTCAGATCCTTGTTTAACCATTTGGCATTCAGGCAGGCCTCATTCATACCAACCAGACCTATGGTTGAGAAATGATTGACAAAGCCCTGGGGCAGATAACGTTTGGTATATGGGTAAAGGCCCATATCGATGTATTTATTGATAACCTTTCTCTTGATATCAAGAGATCTGGCAGAGATATCCATCATATGCTCCAGGCGGCGGAAGAAATCCACTTCATTCTTGGAAAGGTATGCAATCCTGGGCATGTTAATGGTTACAACACCGATGGAACCGGTGTTTTCTCCGGCACCAAAGTTTCCTCCATTCTGTTTCCTCAGTTCACGAAGGTCCAGACGGAGTCTGCAGCACATGGATCTTACATCGCTGGGTTCCATATCACTGTTAATATAGTTTGAGAAATAAGGTGTTCCGTATTTTGCAGCCATCTCGAAAAGGAGACGGTTGTTTTCTGTGTCAGACCAGTCAAAATCTCTGGTGATACTGTAGGTCGGAATCGGGTAGGCAAATCCGCGGCCATTGCAGTCACCTTCCACCATAACTTCGATGAAGGCTTTGTTGACCATGGCCATCTCTTTTTCACAATCCCCATAGGTGAAATCCTGCTCTTCTCCTCCCACAACAGCAGGAAGATTCTTCAGGTCGTCAGGGCAGGTCCAGTCAAGGGTAATATTGGAGAAAGGAGCCTGGGTTCCCCATCTGGAGGGGATATTCACACCATAGATGAAGGACTGCATGCACTGTTTTACATCATGGTATGTCAGATTATCTACTTTGACAAAGGGAGCAAGATAGGTATCAAAGGAGCTGAAAGCCTGAGCTCCTGCCCATTCATTCTGAAGGATACCCAGGAAATTGACCATCTGGCTGCAGAGGGAGGTCAGATGTTTCGGAGGTGCGGAGGAAATCTTTCCTGCTACCCCGCCAAGGCCTTCCCGGATCAGTTTCTTCAGATCCCAGCCTGCGCAGTATCCGGTCAGCATTCCAAGGTCGTGAATATGGATTGCTCCGCTCTGATAGGCATCTACGATCTCCTTATCATAGAATTTACCCAGCCAGTGAGCTTTACTGATACGCTCGGAGTTATTCAGAATCATAGCTCCCACAGAGTAGGATACCGATGCATTCTGTTTTACATGCCAGTTCTTCTGGGCAGCCATGGCCAAGGCATCAGCACCCGGATCCAGGAACTCTGTGACATCCGGCTCACCGGTGTATCCGATGATGGTCTGCTCGCAGAAATCTTCTGCAGATCTGATATTTCGGATGTTCTCATGCACGGCACGATAACGGATAAATGCTTTGGCTGCATCGTACAGTCCGTGGGACATCAAAGCGCGCTCTGCCTGGTCCTGGATACCTTCTACGTGATATACGTTATCCGGATACAGTCCCCTGAGGTTTGTCTCGATATCCTTGGTCAGCTTTGAAGCGATCCCTGCATAGTCCCTGTCTGTGGATGCCTGAATCGCTTTTAAGATTGCTTTCTCAATCCGGCTGCTGTCATACTCAGCCTTACGCCCGTCTCTTTTGATGACAACTCTGTTCATTCCCATTTTTTCTTCCCTCTCCTTGTAGTATTATTTATCTCTTCAAACTCTTCAACACTACATTTAGTGTCTTTTTTTGATTTCTAATACATTATATTGTATATATCACTACTTGTAAAGTAAAAATTTACACAAAT
>CADBOX010000359.1 GCA_902796415.1 uncultured Lachnospiraceae bacterium | reverse complement strand
GCTGGATGATCATGCATTGGTTCTGTATAAATGTCATCCCATTTGCGCATCCTCGTCCTCCTCATCCTCTTCATACAGCAGGAAGTCCACTGTATGGAATTCCTCATCTTTCATCGTTTCCAGCTTTTCACATAAATGGCTGACCTGCTCTTTCAATTCTGTATCCTCGATCATACCTAGCTTGTCCATCATATCCATAATGGCGGCACTACGGCTGGAATGATCAAATGCTGTCATAAGTGTTGTTTCTTCAACTGTAAAAATCATCATCTTGTTTCCTCCTTTTGTTTGCGTGATTTTTGTCCTGTTTTCTGTACAGATTTCCTCCGAGACTGTTCCGACCGGGCATATAGCTCATGAAGGACAGATGCCTTCTTCTCTTCATGTGAAGTGTCATCTTTTACCGGAGCTTCCTCTGTCCTTACAGCCACAGGTGCTGGTTTCAGTTCGTAATCGCAGGTCTCTTTTTCTGTCAGGGGTTTGGCATATTCCAGCCATCCCCATGCCTGCATGGTTCCATTTTCAACAAGCTGCCTCTTATCATAGTTATGGATCTCTACAGGTGCATTTCCGGATGGTTTTGGAAAGGTGCCGATATCAACCGGTCTCTGTGTTGAATAATATCGGTATCTTCCATTCTCTTGCAGACCGGGGGCAGATTCTTCTGCCGTTTCTTGTGAAGTCTCCTGTAATACATGACCCCTCTCCTGTTGCAGATACATCAGTTGGTCATCAATTGCAGTAATCATTTCATCCGAAGCTTTACGGATACGATCCAGGGAAGCCTTCAGTTCCGGTGTCTCCTTATCTTTCGACCATCCGGCAATATACGCAAAACTATAATCCCCTGTATCAATCCCGTAATGCTGTAAAACCGTATATGCGACAGCTTCAGCTTCCACTTCCTTACCGTTTCGCGTCAATCGCGGTTCGTCAGGAGGCAGCTCCTTCGGATCGATGGCATGAAGCTTCTGATGAGCCATCTCATGGATCATTGTTTTAACTGTCTGTACCTCACTCATTCCCTTCTGCAGGGCGATTCTGTGTTCCACAGTGTGGTAGTATCCTTTTGCGCCGGAGTCAATCTGTTCAAAAGCTACAGGTACCGGACATGCCCGCTTCAGCGCTTCGAAAAACATCTCATAATTTGTTACATTCCCTGAGAGTTCATCTACACCGATCGTAGGAAGTGGTTTGCCATCTGTCTGGCTGACATCAAAGACATTGACCACTTTGAACGCCGGCACCATGATCTCTTTCAGATCCTTTACGCTGCTGCCGTCCGGGTTCAAGATGGTCTGACCGGTGGATGGATCGATCCTGTCCACCTCTACCTTTTTCTTATACGGAGTCGGTGCCAGTATCCGGATACCGGTTTCTCCCTTCTGTACCTGTCTCCCAAAACACTTTTGCCATGCAGTGTATCCGGCAACCAATGTTGCGTCAGGTTTCTGCATGGCAATCAGGATTGTGTTATTCAGAGAATAATTGTGGAATTTCGCGAGTGTTGAAAGATAGGTTTTATAGGCTTTCGAATTGAAAAGTGCATTGATACCGGCTTCCAGTTTATCTGTGATCTCCCTGACTTTATCAAGCTGGGAAGGATGAGCTTTTATTTCTGCCATTTCCCGCCTCCTTCTTTCCTGTCAGGGAATTTCATCGCAAACTGAGGTCTTCCGTCTGCTTCTGTAGAGAGGAGAAGATCGGCGTCGTAGGTCTTCCCGGTCTTCTGGTTTTTACAGCCTTTCATACTCACTTCTTTGTCCGTAAGAAGCTTCTCTACGATCTCAGGAGTGATTCTCTTCCCAATTTTTGCAAAATACGCGTTGTCCTTCCACAGGATGAACCTGCATTCATGATTGCTGCAGAACCATCCTTTCTGTTTTTCCAATACTTCTGCCCCGCAGTGAGGACAGATACCGATGACTTTATTTCTGTTCATAAGTGTTTCCACTCCTTTCTCTTGTTTGCTGGTCATTACCAGATTCGTGATCATTCCTTTAATGCCATCCATGAAATCTTTCGGTTCATACTCACCACGTTCAATTTGTAGAAGCTTCTGTTCCCATTCCGCAGTCATGGACGGGGATTTAATCTGCTCCGGCATAACCGCGATCAAGGCGTTCCCCTTATCTGTTGCCATCAGATATTTGGTCTTCTTTTCGCCCTTTCGCTCAATATATCCCCGCTGTATCAACTTCTCTATAATGCCTGCCCTGGTAGCCGGCGTGCCCAAACCTTTTCGTTCTGCATCTTCTGGCATATCCTCAGCGCCGGCCGTTTCCATTGCTGAAAGCAACATATCTTCCGTAAAGTGTTTTGGCGGCGATGTCCGGCCTTCATTCAGCTCCGCGGAATCGATATCCAATATCATATCTTCGGAAGGAATGGCATCTATATGCTCTTCATCCCTTTTCTTTTCCGGATAAAAACTGTTCCAGATCTGTTTCCATCCATACTGCAATACGTTCTTCCCTTTCCAGGAAAACTCTTCTCTTCCGCAGCTCATCTTTATACCGGTTTCCGTGTACCGATAGTCTTCCTGCATCACGCAGAGGAGCCGTACTGCGATCAGCTGAAGAATTGCTTTTTCAGCACTGGAAAGCGTGATACCATCGCTGTCTGATATGGATTTTGTAGGAATAATTGCGTAGTGATCGGTGACTTTGCTGCTGTCAAAAATCGCATCCTTACGAATAGGTTCCGAACGAAATCTGCCCTCCTGCAAGCCATACTGTGTTGCGGCACCATAAGCCAGATCCGGAATCGTATGCTGCATATCCTCTGTCAGATATCTGCTGTCTGTCCTTGGATAGGTTATAAGCTTCTTTTCATAAAGACTCTGACAATAATCCAGGGTCTGCTGGGCAGTAAATCCCAAGATACGATTGGCATCCCGCTGAAGTGAAGTCAGGTCATAGAGAAGTGGTGGTCGTTCTGCCTTTTCTTTGATCTCTACGGTCTTGATCATAACATTTCCCTCTTCTTTACATTGTTGTAGTAATTCCTCAGCGTTTTCCCTTCCCTGAAATCTCCTGCTTGTTGCTGTGATCCCTCCGGCACTGATCTGGACTGTCCAAAAAGGTTCCGGTTTGAAGACTTCGATATGGGTATTCTGATTCATTAAAATCTATTATATGTACAGAGGCAGTAAAGGCTGCCTCTCCTGCCTTATAATTCCGGTCCCTTTGTTTTTGGGCTGCTCTTTTGTCTGACCGCATCCCCCTTTAATGTATCCTTCGCTAAAGTATCCAGCTTCTCACGGGCAGATTCTTTAGCTTGGGGATCCCTTGATTTGTATGCTTCAACCATTGCTTTCAGCTCCCTGTTTGGTACCTGTTTCCTGACGTTCTGCCAGATGGTTCTTCCCTTATCGTCCCATCCATTCTCTGTAGGTTTAGTTACCGAAGTCGCTCCTTCTGCAGGAAGCTTT
>CADBOX010000358.1 GCA_902796415.1 uncultured Lachnospiraceae bacterium | reverse complement strand
TGCATATGGTGGTACAACCTCACGCCACTCTATCGGAGGATAAACCCCATGACGGAGAAGAATTCGGTTATGTCCTGTCCGGCAGACTCATAGTACACCTGAATGACAGCAGGTACTCTGTGGAAGAGGGTCAAAGTTTTTATTATCCGGCGGACCGTTTCCATCGGATCGAGAATCCCGGGGACATTCCCGCTGTCTTTTTGTGGATCAGTACCCCGCCATCTTTTTAGTAAACCATATCAAATTGCAACAAACAGCTTAAATCAGTCAATTCATCGGAGGCTCACATAAATGGATCATCAGGCGAATATCATCGAATTAAAACATATAAAGAAACAATTTTCAGATAACGGATTTGTTGCCGTATCAGATTTTAATCTCTCCGTGAAACGAGGAGAGTTCGTCACATTTCTGGGGCCTTCCGGGTGTGGCAAGACCACCACTTTGCGTATGATCGCAGGTTTTGAGATTCCCACGGAGGGAGAAATCCTGTTAAATGGGAAAGATATCACGAAACTTCCCCCTCATAAGAGACCTATCAATACCGTATTCCAGAGATATGCCTTATTCCCGCATATGAATGTCTATGAGAATATTGCCTTTGGATTAAAACAGAAGAAGATGGATAAAGATATCATCACTAAAAAGGTGAAGAAGGTTCTGGAACTGGTGGATCTGGAAGGATTCGAACGACGGGGAGTAAACACTCTCTCCGGAGGACAGCAGCAGAGGGTTGCCATCGCCAGAGCCCTGGTCAATGAGCCGGAGATCCTCCTGCTTGACGAACCACTGGGAGCTTTGGACCTGAAGATGCGCAAGGAGATGCAGCTGGAACTGAAAGCCATGCATGATGAGCTTGGAATCACGTTCATATATGTAACTCACGATCAGGAAGAAGCTCTCACCATGTCGGATAAGATCGTAGTTATGTCCGAAGGACGGATCCAGCAGGTGGGTACACCGGAAGATATCTACAATGAACCGGCTACGGTTTTCGTAGCGGACTTTATCGGTGACAGTAATATCTTTAACGGGATCATGACCGGGGAAAGAAAGGCAAGATTCTGCGGAGCAGAGTTCGACTGTGTGGATGAGTTTGATGAAGGAACCCACATCACAGCAGTTGTCAGGCCGGAAGACGTTCTCTTTACTGAACCTTCCCTTGGCCGGATACGTGGTGTCGTCACATCCGTGATATTCAAAGGGATTCATTATGAGATTACTGTGGAGTCCGGAAAGAATGAGATCGTGGTTCAGACGGTACATGCTGCCAAGGTGGGGGACCGTGTGGGAATGAACGTGGATCCGGATAACATCCATCTTATGGTTGCTGAAGATAACACGAATTTCTTCCCGGCCACCATCAACCCGGATTATAAACTGGAATACAATGACAAGATCCTGGATGTGGACCTTACTAAGATCATCCGGGGAAGTTCTCTTTCGGAGGAGGGCCGGCTGATGGATTCCAACGGGGATGAGATCGACCGCCGCAGGACAAAGATCCTGGCTTCCATCTCCCCGCAGAATATCACTATGACGGATGATATCCGGGAGGGTATGGTGGATGGATACATCAGTAACCTGATCTATAAAGGAGACCATTACAGCTATGTCATCCATACGGATCTGGAACAGGATTTTGTGGTGGATGACGAATATTTATGGAACATGGACGACCACGTCGGTCTGATTATGCCCGTTGATAAAATGTCATTTTCCGTAAAACGATAAGAGAGGAGCATACAAGATGCGTCGTTATTCTTTCTCCAGAAAACAACTTGCAATTCCATATGCGGTCTACCTGCTTTGTTTTGTGGTGGCTCCTTTATTTGTGCTGATGTTTTATGCCTTTACCAATGCATCCGGTCAGTTCACTTTTAAGAATCTCACCATGTTCTTCACGGATCCCAACACCTTGGGAACCTTATTCTACAGCCTTGGGATTGCCTTTGTAACCACACTATGCTGTCTGCTTCTGGCTTATCCCACAGCCTATATCCTGGCTCACAGCCAGCTCAAGAATAAATCAGTGATGCTGATGGTATTTATCATGCCTATGTGGATCAACTTTTCCCTGCGCATCACAGCCCTGAAGGAAATCCTGTCTCTGCTGGAAGGAAACCTTGCCTACCATCCCTTCCTGAATGCCATCATCGGTATGACTTACGATTTCCTTCCGTTCATGATTCTGCCCATCTATAATACTATAGTAAAACTGGATCCTTCTCTGGCGGAAGCTTCCAGAGATCTGGGTGCAAATGAGTTTCAGTCCTTTTTGAAGATTACCCTGCCTTTATCGCTGCCTGGTATCATCAGCGGGGTTGCCATGGTATTCCTTCCGGCCATGACGAACTATGTGGTGCTTGACATGCTTTACAACAGCACCTACATCATGGGAAGTCTGATCGGAAGTTATTTTGCTGCTTATAACTGGCACGGAGGTTCGATGATCGCCTTGATTCTTCTGGCAATCATCTGTATCTTTACCATATTCACGAACGGGTTCGGAAGCCAGGATGAGAACAGAGGAGGCGTATTATTATGATGAAAAAAACGATCAAGACTATAATAATCGCGCTGGTTCTGACTTTCATCTATGCTCCCATCCTGATTCTGGCGGTATACAGTCTGACCAATGCCACACAGATCGGGGCCATTCGGGCATTCTCTTTCCATAATTATGTGACATTATTCACGACGGAAGAATTGATCCACATGATCATGGGAACCATCCTGTTGGCCCTTGTTTCTGCCCTGTTGTCCACGATTCTCGGAACTTTGGGTGCTGTCGGCGCTTTCTATTCAAGGAAACGTACTTCTACTTTTATTAACACCACCAATCAGATTCCTGTGGTAAACGCAGATGTGGTCACCGGTTTCTCCATCTGTATCCTCCTGGTAATCGTACTGGGAATCAGTAAGGAAACCTATCTTCCCCTGGTCATCGGCCATGTAACCCTATGCGCACCTTTTGTATATCTTTCGGTCATACCGAAGTTAAAGCAGCTGGATCCCAGTATCTACGAAGCTGCCCTGGACCTGGGAGCAACACCGTTTGTGGCTCTCACTAAAATCGTAATCCCTCAGATATCCCAGGGTATCGTATCAGGTTTTGCCCTGGCAATCACTTTATCTCTGGATGATTATTTTATCGCAACCTACACGAAACCATCTACATTTGATACCATCAGTACCTACGTGGTAAACGCCACCAAGGGAGCACAGACCAAGATCAAGACGGCACTCTGGGCGTTGTCAACGGTCATCTTCCTGATTGTGGTTCTGATCGTTATCATTTCAAATTACCGTGCAAGCTATAAAAACCGGTCGAAAGGAGAGGAGCGGTATTATGAGAAAGGGATATGATCACCACAGATTTCAGCCTGTAAAATCTCTTGCCCTTCTTCTGATCATGAGCATTATTTTGTCTTTTTGTCCCAAAATGACCACAAGCGCTGCCGGAAAGGATAAGATTATCCTGAGGGTCAGCAACTGGGAAGAATATATCGATGAGGGTGACTGGGATGAAGTGATCGATCTGGATAGCGGAGATATCATCGGGAAGAATAATATCGTCAACGATTTTGAAGAATGGTATTATGATACCTATGGAAGGGAAGTGGAAGTGGCTTATTCCGCTTTTGGTTCCAATGAAGAATTTTACAACATGTATACCTTGGGAAATAAGTATGATCTGGTATGTCCCTCCGAATACATGATGATGAAACTTGCCATGGAAGACCAGCTGCAGCCTTTGTCCAGGTCTTTCTTTGACAAAAATGATCCGAATAATTATTATATTAAGGGAGTATCCCCTTATATCCAGGACATCTTTGAAAGAAGTACCATAGATGGGGAACCATGGTCTGATTATTTTGCAGGATATATGTGGGGAATTACCGGGATTGTATACAATCCGGAGTATGTGACGGAGGAGGAAGCTTCTTCCTGGTCCATTCTTACTAACCCCAGATTCAAAAGACAGGTCACCATAAAAGACAGTGTGAGAGAAGCATATTTCGCCGCAGTGGGGGCCATCAAATCAGATCTGCTGACTTCAGAAGCATTCCTGAATGATCCCCATTACAAGGAAAACCTGGAACGGGAGATGAATGATGCTTCGGATGAAACCATAAAAGCAGTACAGGATTATCTGCAGAAGGTGAAGGATAACACCTATTCCTTCGAATCAGATGCCGGGAAAGCAGACATGATCACCGGGAAAGTCGTCGCCAATTATCAGTGGTCCGGAGACGGAGTGTACACTCTGGATCAGGCGGAAGAAGACGATCTGTATCTGTCGTTTGCCGTACCAAAAGAATCTACCAACATTTATTTCGACGGATGGTGTATGCTTAAGTCCGGAATTCAGAATGATCCGGCGAAACAGCATGCAGCGGAAGCCTTTATCAACTTTATGTCCAGGCCCGACAATGTCATCCGCAATATGTATTATATCGGTTTTACCTCCTGTATCTCCGGGGGGGATGACCCCAGGATCTTCGAATATGCCGACTGGTGTTTCAGCGCTGAGGAAGATGAGGAAGATGTGACGGAATATCCTCTGGGATATTTCTTCTCCGGTGATCCGGATGATGAAGATTATGTGATCTCTGCACCCACAGACCAGGTAAACCGTCAGCTCTTCTCCCAATATCCGGATGAGAAGACGATATCCAGGTCTTCCATCATGGTATACTTTGATAAAGAAACCACGGAGAAACTGAATCAGATGTGGATTAATGTGCGGTGCTATAATATCAGGAAGATTCCTCTGTGGATCTGGATTCTGACCGGCCTGGGAATCGCAGGATGTGCCATATGGTACCTCAGGAAAAAGATGAAGAAAGACTATTAAAGTATCTGTGATCTGGCAGAGCATGAATGCACTGCAGGATCGGGAAGGGAAGTGTCGTATCTATGGAAAGAAAAAACAGGATCGTATGTCCGGGATTCATCCTTCTGTTCTTTATGCTCTTATTCTGCATTTCGTCTTCCACCGAAGCTTACTGTCTGCAGGATATGGAACTGGGAGATGATCTGAAGGCATGTTTTCTGCCTTCCGGTAATTATTACGGTCCTCAGTCGCAGGGTTTTTGCTTTGCCGGGGACAGTATCATCTACACAAGGTACACGGCGGATTATGCCACCACCACCTACGTAATCCTGGATGCCAAAACCATGAAGGAGAAAAAGTGTCAGTCTTTCAATACCCTTCACTCCAATTCACTGACCTATAACCCCAATACGAAAGAGGTGGTCTGTGTCTCAAAAAAACATGCGTATGTCTTTTCCTTTGACGGGGAATCCCTGGAACTGACCGCAGACCATTATATGAATCACAACTGTCCTAAGATTGCCTATGTCAGTTCAGAAGACACCTATTACCTTGGAACCAGTACCGTCATCTATAAAACAAAAGATTTTGAGAGCCTGACGCCTGTGTTTCATGTTCCTCAGATTGCAGTCAACCAAGGGATGGCCTCCGATGGCGTCAATCTGTATATTGTCTGGTATAGTGTAGGTAACAGCAGTATCTACGAGTACTCCACGTCAGGGCAGCTTGTGGAAATCTTTACCCTGAGATCAGATACTTACCGGGAGATCGAAGAGCTGGATTTCTATGGACCTCATATCTACCTGAACATAGAGAACAGCGGTAACCTCAGCGGAATCTATAAAGTGAAGAATACCCATAATTATGACGAATGGGACGTCTTGCAGAAACCTACTTGCACCAGTCCCGGAAAAAAACGCCATATCTGTCAAAGATGTGGCAAGAGAGAAGAAAAAACCATGGAACCTACGGGCCATGTCTTCGGAGAATGGGAGACCGTTCATATGCCGGATGTCTTACATCATGGCATTATGCAACGCACCTGTTTCCGCTGCGGTCTGGAGGATGATGTGATGATTGATCCTATAGCTCCGGATATCTCAATGGATAATTCAGAGCTGATCCTCGGCAGAAACGACACCGCCGAAGCCAGGGAAGTGGAACTGGGGAAGGGAGATTACATAGAGAAGTGGACCAGCAGTGATCCCTCGGTCGTTTTTGTTGACAAGGACGGCAGTATCAGTGCGGAAGATTTCGGAGAAGCAGTAATCAGCTGTTATTCCGCAGGGGGAGTTTCTGCCTCCTATCCGGTAAAAGTGTCCGTATTAGAAAGTATATTTTAGTGTGAATAATGATTGAGGAGAAACCTTGAAAGATTTAGCATTACGAGAAGAAACCTTACTTACCATAGAAAAACCGGTTCGTTATATAGGCGGTGAAGTGAATTCTGTGGAATACGAACCGGAATTTATCAGAAAACTCCGCGAGGAAGATACCATAAGGTTTGCCATGTGTTTTCCGGATGTCTATGAAATCGGTATGTCCCATCTGGGCATGAAGATTATCTATGACATGATGAATCGCAGGGAAGACATCTTATGTGAACGTGTATTTTCCCCCTGGATGGACCTGGATCAGGAAATGAGAAGAGACAGAATCCCTTTGTTTGCACTGGAAAGCCAGGATCCTGTCTTTCTTTTTGATTTTCTGGCTATCACCATACAGTATGAGATGTGTTACACCAATATCCTTCAGATTCTGGATCTGTCTCAGATCGGAATCTATGCAAAGGACCGAAGAGAGGACGCACCTATCGTTATCGGAGGAGGCCCCTGTACCTACAATCCGGAACCCCTGGCGGACTTCTTTGATATCTTCTATATCGGAGAAGGGGAGACGGTCTATTATGATCTGATGGATCTGTACAAAGAACATAAGAGATCCGGTGGAAGCCGTGCTGAGTTTCTCCACAAAGCAGCTG
>CADBOX010000357.1 GCA_902796415.1 uncultured Lachnospiraceae bacterium | reverse complement strand
TCCGGTCTGGAGCTGGAAGTGTTTATTCATGGTGCCTTGTGTTACTGTTATTCCGGACAGTGTCTCTTCAGCAGTACCTATGGCGGCAGGAGCGGAAACAGGGGTAGATGTGCCCAGCCATGCCGCCTTCCATACAGAGCTTATGACGCTTCAGGAGATTCTTATAGCAGACAGTGGAAGCATCTCCTGAGTCCTAAAGATCTGTGTACTCTGCATGAATTGCCTGCCATCATTGAGCTGGGAGCGGATTCCCTGAAGATCGAGGGCAGAATGAAAAATGTGGAGTTTGTGGCGGGGGTCACCTCCATTTACCGTAAATATCTGGATCTCTATGCTTCCGAAGAGCCTTATCAGGTGGAAGAGGAAGATATCAATATATTGGAGGAACTGTATTCCAGAGGTGGTTTTACGGAGGGATATTGGTTTCAACATAACGGCTCCGGGATGATGTCCCCGGATGTTCCCAGGAATCTGGGCAGAAAAATAGGGAAGGTTGCCAGGATCTTTAAGGGGAAAGTGTCGCTTTTATTAGATGCGTCTGTCAATCCCAAAGATGTCCTGATCATTCCTGGAGAGGGAGAAGAGGAGATTGTTCTGACGATACCGAAAGAATCAGATCAACTGTCGAATCCCAATGGCAGCTATGAGATAACCCTCAAGGCTCCTTCCACGAAATCAATCAAACCCGGCCAGAAGGTTTACCGAAGGCACAATGAAAAGCTAAACACAAGAATTCAGGAGGAGATCCTGAACAAGAAGATTTCTTACCCGGTGACAGGTTCCCTTGAGGTAAGCAGTAATCAACCAGTGATTCTGAGATTAGACTGCAGGGACATATCGGTCTGCCTGGAAGGACCGGAACCTAATCCGGCAGAAAAGCGGCCGATAAGGGAAGAAGACCTGTTGCGACAGATGAGAAAAACAGGGAATGTTCCTTACAGTCTGGAAGACCTTAGGATTTCACTGGAACCCGGTCTGTTCCTGCCTGCTTCCGCCATCAAGGAGCTGAGACAAAAAGCTTATGAGAAACTGACCCGGGCATGGCTACGTACCTGGTATCGCGAGAAACCGGTTCACGCTGCAGGTGTAGAAAAAAGAAAAAGTAAGACATGGACAAAAGAGCGGAAGATGGATATAATTGCTACGGTATATCAGGAGGAAACGCTCTCATATTGTTTGACAAAAGATCTTTTTGACAGTATCTTATTACCTATGGATTTCTATGATAAAAAGCAGCTGATCCATCTGAAGAAAAGGATTCAGGAAGCCGGAAAGAAAGCATGTCTTTCGCTCCCCAGAGTCTTCAGACAGACCACGGTAAATCATATGGGGACATACCTGGAGGATACCATAAAAGATGGCTTCTGCTGGGATGCTATTTATCTGAATAACATTAACCAGATTGGAATCCTTCCGGATAACATGGCTGATATTTCCCTGGTATATTCTTCTTCCTTCTATCAATGGAATGCAGACAGTTATCAGGTGATCAGCAATCTGAATGATGCTGTGCAGGAGGAACTGATCTATCGGGAATTGCCATTGGAACTGTCCGGAAAAGAATGCCTGGAACTGCTGAAAGGCTCTTCCGAAATGAGGGGAGAGTGTATGGTGTATGGTCGTTTTCCTGTGATGTTATCTGCCCAATGCGTCAAGAAAACCCTCGGCAGATGCAACGGAATCGGGGAGATCATTCAGCTGGAGGATCGCCGGGGCCGACATCTTCCCATCTCATCCCATTGTCATCCTGACTGGGTGGATCCATGTGTTGTCCGGGATTCCGGGGATGGCTTAACATGTTATAATATGATATGGTCCGACAGTCCCCGAGATCTGATTGGCAAGGAATTTCATCAGATATCCGAGTATATCTGTCGTCTTCGTCTCGACTTCTTCGCCTCTTCCCAAAAAGAGATCGATGATGTGGTCCGGCGCTTTTTCCGTTGGGAGAAGGATTCTTTCCTCAGGCAGTCCGGTGAAAATACGAAAGATGGCACCTGGGACCAGGGTATCGAGTAAATCTAATAAAAAAAGGAAACGCATATGTTACATTTTATTTCCAGAGGTTCCAACTACATATTGATGCTGATGTGCGGGATCTATGCTCTGTCTTCTTTCACCATTTTTCTCCCTTCCAGTGAGTCGGCTCAAAAAGGGAGGATGGACCGGCAGGAGGCTTTTGTCTATGTGTTCCATTTCATCTGTTTTCTGGTACTGTTTCTCCAGACTCTGAACCCGAAGATCCTGTTGCTTTACGCTGGCCAGGTTCTGTTTTTCCGGCTTATGATCGCCATCTACAGCAGGCTTTACACTGACAGCTCCAGGGTAATCATGAACCACACCTGCTTTCTGCTTGCCATAAGTTTCGTGATGCTGGCAAGACTATCCCTGGAGGAATCCATCAAACAGTTCGCAATCGTGGTGGTGACAGATATCATCTGTCTGCTGGTCCCTTTTATCGTGAAGAAAGCGTTCTGGCTGAATAAGCTCAAATGGTTTTACGGCATATTAGGTCTTACCTTCCTGTGTTCGGTCTTTGTCATCGGATCCACCCACAACGGGTCCACCAACTGGATCTCTCTGGGACCGGTGACTCTGCAGCCCTCTGAATTTGTGAAGATTACTTTTATCTTCTTTATCGCAGCCACTTTGGCAAATCCCCCGGGAAAGAGGGTGATGGGGGTGACGATACTTTTTGCAGTTGCCCATGTAGTGGTTCTGGTTCTTGAGAAAGACCTGGGAGGTGCCTTACTCTTTTTTGTACTGTTTATCCTTTTATGTTTTGCCTCAACCGGGAGGCTCATCTATATTCTCGGGGGTCTCGCGGGAGGGGCGGGAGCATCGGTTGCTGCCTACTATCTGTTCTCCCATGTAAGAACCCGTTTTCAGGCCTGGCAGAATCCCTGGTCCGATATAGACGGCAAAGGATATCAGATAACCCAGTCCCTCTTTGCCATCGGTACCGGAGGATGGTTTGGCATGGGACTTACCCAGGGCAGACCTTCGGATATTCCGATTGCCAACAGTGATTTTATCTTTTCTGCCATCTCGGAGGAATTCGGGCTTGTGTTTGCAATCGGTATATTATTTGTATATCTTGGCATATTTGTTCATTTTATTATGATTGCCATGGATGTGGAAGGAAAGTTCTATAAGCTTCTTGCCTATGGGTTCTCCATCTGCTTTATCATGCAGGTCTTTCTATCTGTGGGAGGGGTCACGAAATTTATCCCGTCCACCGGTGTGACCCTGCCTCTGATCAGCTATGGAGGAAGCTCTGTCTGCAGTACTTTGATTGTCTTCGCAATCATGCAGGGAATCTTCATGATTGCTTACATAAAACCGGAAGAAGAGGAGGAGGGGAATGATGAAGAAACTGATATCTCTGTTCCTTCCTAAAGATGGAAAAACGATACGCACCAACCGGTATATGTTTCTTACCTGTCTCTTTTTTGTCCTGTTATTTTTCGGCCTCATGGGCTATCTGATTCGTTTTATGATCCTGGATTCTGACAAGATCATAGCAAGTCCTTATAACCGAAGGACAGAAAACCTGACTCAGCATGTCCTGCGGGGGAAAATCCTCAGTGAGGACGGTCAGGTCCTGGCAGAGTCTGAGATCGACGAAGATGGGGAGGAAAAGAGGATCTATCCGCATGACAGGACGTATGCCCATGTGGTGGGATACAGTAGTCACGGACAGTCCGGCCTGGAATCTGCATATAATTATGATCTTCTGACTTCCCACATGGACCTGAGAACACAGCTGATAAATGGGATCAACGGAATCAAGAATCCGGGAGATAATATCATAACCACCCTGGATTCCAGACTACAGGAAGCTGCCTACGAAGCTCTCGATGACTATCAGGGAGCCATCGTGGCCATAGAACCTTCCACAGGAAAGATACGCGCCATGGTATCGAAACCGGATTACAATCCCAACACCATCAATGAGATCTGGTCTGAGATCATCGGGGATGCCAGCAGCTCCGTCCTTCTGAATCGTGCTACTCTGGGGCTGTATCCCCCGGGCTCTACCTATAAAGTCATAACTGCACTGGAATATGTGACGGAACATCTTCACAGTTATCGTGATTTTGTCTACAAATGCAAAGGAGAAACCGTCGTAAACAGTGTTAAGATCCATTGCTATAAAGAGACAGAACATGGGAAAGAAACCTTGGAGCAGGCTTTTGCCCACTCCTGTAATACGGCTTTTGTCACTCTGGGATGTAAGCTGGATAAAAACAATTTCATCCGGCTGAATCACAATCTGCTGTTTGAACAAAACATTCAGTTTGACCTGCCATTTACAAGAAGCCGGTTTAAATTTACAGAGAAGTCGGAGAAAAGTGATCTGCCCCAGACTGTCATCGGTCAGGGGGAGACTCTCATGACCCCTCTCCACAATGCTCTGATTATGTGTGCCATAGCAAATGACGGGATTATGATGCACCCTATGCTGGTGGATCAGATCACTGCTGCGGATGGTACTACTGTAAAAAAACATAATTCCAGGATTTTGATGGAGTTGGAAGAAAAAGAAGCAATTCCGGCTCTCAAGACTATGTTGGAAAAAGCAGTTACCGAAGGGACCGCCTCCTATCTGCAGGATGAGGATTATACTGCAGCAGGAAAAACAGGTACCGCTGAAAATGAAAAAGAGAAACCGCATTCCTGGTTTGTCGGTTATTCCAACGTTGAGAAACCGGATCTTGTTGTCTGTGTCGTCGTGGAAAACACCGGATCCGGCAGTGATTATGCGGTTCCCATCGCAAAAGATGTATTCGATGCATACTATGATCATGAGGAAGAATAATCCGATCATGCAAACAGGGTTCCCCGCTTTGTCACTTGCCATTCTATATCATGTTTGCTATAATGAATGCAAGTGTAGAGCACACCCAGAATTGTTCGCATAGGAGGAAAAGACTATGATCAAGGCAACAAGTTGTGGTGGTGTGGTTATTTTCAGAGGGAAGATTCTTCTTCTGTTCAAGAATTATAAGAACAGATATGAGGGATGGGTTCTTCCAAAGGGAACCGTAGAAGAGGGCGAAGAATACAAGGATACCGCCATCAGAGAGGTGCGGGAAGAAACCGGGGCAAAAGCAAGTATCATAAAGTATATCGGTAAGAGTTCCTATACTTTTAACACGTCCCATGATGTGGTGGAGAAAGACGTACACTGGTATCTGATGATGTCAGACAGCTACTATTCCAAACCGCAGCGTGAGGAATACTTCGTGGACTCCGGCTATTACAAGTTTCATGAAGCCTATCATCTGCTGAGATTTCCAAATGAAAAACAGATACTGGAAGATGCTTATCATCAGTATCTGGATTTGAAAAAAGCCAACCTGTGGGGAAGCAAAAAATATTTCTAAGCCAGGAACCTTGTTGACAATATCACTCATCTATGCTAATATAGACGAGTTGATATGCCGGCCTGTCGGAATGGCAGACGAGGCAGACTCAAAATCTGTTGTGGGTGACCACGTGCGGGTTCAAGTCCCGCGGCCGGCACTACCTTATGAAGGCTGAGAACTCAATAATATGAGTGTCTCAGCCTTCTTTGTATCAGTTAGGAATTGGAATCATATGAAATTAGCAAGTATAGCCAGCGGAAGCAGCGGTAACTGCCTCTATGTGGGAAATGAAGAGACACAGTTTCTCGTGGATGTGGGTATCAGCCGCAAAAGAATCGTGGAAGGCCTTCAAGACATGGGTGTGGATCCGGCCACCTTATCCGGAATCCTTATCACCCACGAACACATCGATCATATCCAGGGGCTGGGCGTCTTTCTGCGAAAATACAAACTACCTGTTTTTGCCACTGCAAAGACAATCGACCAGATTTTATCCACCTCATCCCTGGGCAAGATGGATCCGGATCTGTTTGAAGTGATCAGACCGGATCACCCTATCGTGCATGGAGGGGTAAGGATCGAGGCAAGTTCGGTTCTTCATGATGCCGCAGATCCCGTCTGTTACACCCTTTCAGACAGCTCTTCCAAGGTCGGGATCGCCACGGACTTCGGTACTTTTGACGATTACCTGGTGGAGAAGATGAAGGGATGCAAGTCTCTCCTGGTGGAGGCGAATCATGACCTCCACATGCTGATGGCAGGTCCTTATCCCTACCCACTGAAGAGGAGGATCATGGGGAACAAGGGACATATGTCCAACGAGAGGGCAGGCCAGTTTCTTGCCAAAGTGATTGACGAGGGAACCGAGCAGGTTTTTCTGGGGCATCTCAGCAAAGAGAACAATTATGCCGATCTGGCATATGAAACAGTAAAAGTAGAGTTATCTCTACACAATATGAATCTTGAAAAAGGAAATTTCTCCGTGCTGATTGCGGATCGGACAAAACCTACTTTTTAATTTATCTAGTATTATATATTGTTGATGGAGGTTACGACTATGAACGAGTTAAAAAAGTCTATTATCACGGTCATCGGAAAAGACTCCGTGGGAATCATCGCTAAAGTATGCACCTACCTGGCAGATAATGATATAAATATCCTTGATATCAGTCAGACTATCACCGGAGGATATTTTAACATGATGATGATCGTGGAATCTGCAGAGGTCAAGAAAACCTTTCCCGATATGGCTTCTGACTTAAGAGATCTCGGAGAGCAGATCGGTGTCGTTATACAGGCACAGCACGAAGAAATCTTCCAAATGATGCACCGTATATAAATATACAGAGGAACCGCCATGTTAAATGTAAATGAAGTTATCGAAACAAACCGAATGATCCATGAGATGAATCTGGACGTCAGGACTATCACTATGGGTATCAGCCTTCTTGACTGTGTCAGTGAGTCTTTGGAGGAATGCTGTGATAATATATATCGCAAAATCACTTCCCTTGCCAGGGATCTGGTAAAAACCGGGCAGGAGATTGAACTGGAATACGGGATTCCCATAGTAAATAAAAGAATCTCTGTAACGCCCATCGCTCTGGTGGGTGGAAGATGCTGTAAGAAGCCGGAAGACTTTGTGAGGATTGCCAGGGAACTGGACCGCTGTGCTCATGAAGTTGGCGTCAACTTTATTGGTGGCTATTCCGCCCTGGTGAATAAGGGGATGACTCCGGCAGATGAGATGCTGATCCGTTCCATTCCCCAGGCACTTGCCGGCACGGAAAGGGTTTGCAGCTCCGTGAATGTTGGCTCCACTAAAACAGGAATCAACATGGATGCCGTCAAACTGTTAGGGGAGATTATCCTGGAGACATCAAAGCTTACCAAAGACCGGGACTCCATAGGGAATGCAAAACTGGTAGTCTTTACCAACGCACCGGATGACAATCCTTTTATGGCCGGCGCCTTTCATGGTGTTACTGAAGCCGACTGCGTCATTAATGTGGGTGTCAGCGGTCCCGGAGTAGTGAAAAGAGCCATTGAAAAAGTAAAAGGACAGAATTTTGAGGTCTTATGTGAAACCATCAAGAAAACTGCTTTTAAGGTAACCCGGGTGGGGCAGCTTGTGGCGAGAGAAGCCTCCAGACGTCTTGGAGTACCTTTCGGCATTATCGACCTGTCTCTGGCTCCGACCCCTGCGGTGGGTGACAGCGTGGGAGAGATCCTGGAAGAGATCGGGCTGGAATACGCCGGAGCTCCCGGAACCACCGCTGCCCTGGCACTATTAAATGATCAGGTGAAAAAGGGAGGTGTCATGGCTTCTTCCTATGTGGGTGGTTTGAGTGGTGCTTTTATCCCGGTAAGCGAGGACCAGCGCATGATCGATGCCGTGGAGGCAGGTGCGCTGACTCTTGAGAAGCTGGAAGCTATGACCTGTGTCTGCTCTGTAGGTCTTGACATGATCGCGATACCCGGCGATACCAAGGCAACCACCATCTCCGGTATCATAGCCGATGAGATGGCACTGGGCATGGTGAATCAAAAGACCACTGCGGTACGTATCATTCCCGTGATAGGAAAAGGGGTAGGGGACACCGTGGAATTTGGAGGATTGCTGGGACATGCTCCGGTAATGGCTGTCAATTCCTTTGACTGTTCTGCCTTTATCAACCGAGGAGGACGGATACCGGCTCCCATTCACTCATTTAAAAACTGAGTTACTCATTCTAACAATATATATTAATCAATCGATAAGGAGAAGGATATGGATCAGGAAAAACTTAGAGAAGTTGCGATGAAACTCCATAAAGAGGGATGGAAATCAACAGAGTATGATCTCCTGTGGATTCAATATGCTCAGATTTCCACCAGGGAAAAGATCCGGGCTTTATGTGATGAATTAAGTAAGATTGAAGAGGAAGAAAAACTTTAACTTCAAAGTAATTTTTTTGATATTTTTTACAGGAAATCCGTCGCTTTTCATACCAAAGAATTATAGGAAAGGACGGATTTTTACCATTTACTGTTTTGTTTTTTCATAATATAATAACCACAGTTGATAC
>CADBOX010000356.1 GCA_902796415.1 uncultured Lachnospiraceae bacterium | reverse complement strand
TTGGGAGTGCAACCACAATCTCATTGCTGATAAGCTTGTCTACATCCAGTATACATCCGTCCATGAAACTCTGTTCATCGTCTTCTAGACCATCTGATTCTTTATTCGGCACTGCAAAGCAATCGATGTCAATCTCAAAATGATTCCTCACATCAGTGAGGCACCGATCACATGGAATAAATAAATCAATTACTGTATTACCTTTCAGGTGAATCTTCCCGGCTTCTTTTTGCACATTCAGGATAAATGGTTCCTTGTGTGCAACGGGATAAGAATTCCGCTTCAGCTCCAGGACTTCAAAGGAAGGCTCCACAGTAAAATTCTTAATAGCAGATGGATTTGATAAGATCTCCGATAGATTGATATTCATCATATCAGTAACCTCTCATTTTTCACACTATACCATTATACTAATCTGTCTATTCTTTGTCAAGAAGATTTTAAAAAAGATTATGGAGACTCTACTCCTCTTCCTTCTTCTCAAAATCTTCTTTACTCCTGGAGGTTTTCATTCCATTTCCCAGCTGAATATCGATCTCTTTCTTGTCTTCCGTGATCTGTTTGTGGTCCGCTCTGAGTTTCTCAAGAACCGCCTCAAAATAATTGGTCTCCTGTTCTACCATGGCACTGTACATTTCTTCCAGTCCACCCAGGATGCTCTGTGTATACTGAAGCGCACCAGACTGAATACTGAAACTGTTCTCCCTGGCTTCCATGATGATCATGTCTGCTTCTTCCGTCGCCTCGTCGATGATCTGCTGGGCGCGCATATTTGCCATATTTACGATTTCGTTTTCGTCGATGAGCTTCTCAGCTTCTTTTGCAGCATCATTGATGATGCGTTCAGCCTCAGCATCTGCTTTGGCAACGCGTGCTTCCTGGGTTCTTACGATCTCTTTGCTCTCGTTGATTTCCCTGGGAAGCTGAACCTTTAATTCATCGATCATGGCCAGGAGTTCTTCCCGGTTCACTTTGATCATTCCGCCACCGCCTAATACTCCGCTGGCACGGCAGTTATCGATATATACCTCTATCTCCTCGATCAATTGTTCCACTGTCATAGAAGCCATGAATAATCCTCCTTAATATCCCTTTGTTTTTTTCATTATAATTCACCCTTTTTCATCCGGAAAAAGGTATGTTTATTGGTTTTATAGATTTTCTCTCTGTCTATGAGAAAAGGCAGTTCCTCAAGATAGGGAAAATCCGTTGTCAGATCTGACTCCACGATGATGAGTGTATCCTCATGAAGCAGAGATGGATGATCCTTCAGTGAAAAAAGTACATCTCTCTCCAACTGCTTTCCGTAAGGTGGATCCATAAAGATAAGATCAAATGGAACCCCCTTAAGGTTCAGATGAGAAATAGCGCTTAAAACATCCCTGCCGAACACCTCAGCATCCTTTTCCAGCTTCGTGTGGGCCAGATTCTCACGAATACAGGCCAATGCCTGCCGGTTATTCTCCACGAATACAGCCCGGTCCGCCCCTCTGCTCAGTGCTTCGATACCAATGGCTCCACTGCCGGCAAAAAGATCTAAGAATCTGCTCCCTTCCACTTCGAAAGAAAGCATGTTGAATAAGGTTTCCTTTATACGGTCCGTGGTGGGTCTGGTATGATTCCCGGACAGGGTTTTCAGTTGCAGACGTCTGGCCTTTCCGGCGATAACTCTCATGGTAAATCCATCCTGATGTGTTGGTATTTCAATATGTATATTGTAAAAATATATCATAAGAATGTCAAGTTGAAACTAGATGTTCTGTGCATAATTGAGCTGTTCTTTCATGGTGTCTCTCTGGACCTGACTCAGGTCAAATCCTTCGGATTTCAGATAGGTTACAGACTCTGATGCCATCTTGAGGATGTCAGCATTGGAATAGATATCTCCCAGGGCAAAACTCATGGTTCCGCTCTGTTTTGTTCCAAAAAATTCGCCGGGGCCCCTTTGCTTAAGGTCTTCATTTGCAATCTCAAAACCATCGTTGGAATGACCGATGATGGACAGACGGTCCATGACCTCCTTTTGGTCCGAAGCGGACAGAAAGATACAATAAGACTGGGCATTTCCTCTTCCTACCCTTCCCCTTAACTGATGTAGCTGGGCCAGGCCGAACCGTTCCGCATTCTCTATGAGCATGACCGTGGCATTGGGATTATCTATCCCCACTTCAATCACCGTAGTAGATACCAGGATCTGGATCTCTCCACGGTTGAAACGGTCCATAATATCATTCTTTTCCTTTGCTTCCATCTTTCCGTGAAGGGATTCAATATGTACTGATGGAGTAAAATAAGCTGAAAGATTTCTGGCATATTCCAGAACATTCTCCACGTCCAGTGATTCACTTTCTTCGATCATAGGACAGATGATGTAGGCCTGGTGCCCTTTTTCAACTTCTTTCCGGATAAAACTCCAGGAGGTCTGACGTTGCCTCGGATTAACGAGGGCATTTTTTATGGGCAATCTGGATGCAGGCATATCTTTGATGATACTTACATCCAGATCCCGGTATAATATGATACCAAGAGTCCGTGGAATCGGAGTTGCACTCATGACAAGGACATGAGGTTCCTCCCCCTTTTTCATCAGGGCATCCCGCTGTTTCACTCCAAACCGATGCTGTTCATCTGTGATGACCAGAGCGACATTTCTATAGTTTACGCTTTCCTGAATCAGGGCATGGGTACCAATGATCATCTGATACTCCCCGGAGGCACATTTTTCTTTGACTTTTTTCTTCTCCGAAGCTTTCATGGATCCCATCAGAAGTCCCACATTCACCCCCAGAGAGTCGAATGTTTTACGGAAGTTTTCATAATGCTGTCGGGCCAACACCTCCGTAGGCGCCATAAAAACGGCCTGATATCCATTCGTTACCGTGGCATACATGGCAATCATGGCAACCATAGTCTTCCCGCAGCCTACATCTCCCTGCACCAGACGATTCATGGTCATGGTACCTGCCAGATCATTCCGGATATCGGTCAGAGTATTTTTCTGCCCTTGCGTCAGTTGATAGGGAAGATTCCCGATGAAATCTGTCACCTTTTCATTCCAGGAAATCAAAAAATGATTAAGACTATGATCTTCTCGTTCTTTGACTAGCTCCAGGGCAGCGAAGAATCGGAAGAACTCATCATAGATGATTCTTTTTTTCGCCTCCTTTAACCGGGAACCTGAACTGGGAAAATGAATCTCAAATAAAGCGGCTTCTTCTTCCATCAGATCCCAGTAGCTTCTTACAGTGTCCGGAAGGTATTCATCCGGCTGATAAGACTGAAAAACAAGTTTCATGGTCTTCTGCAATGTTTTGTTGGAAAGTCCGGCTGTCAGAGGGTAGACCGGCTGAAAATGTTCTGTTTTCTCCCTGTATTTTGTCAGGGACATATACTCCGGCTGTTCCATCATGAGGCGGCCTTCTTTAAAGATAACTGTTCCGGTAAAGACGTATTTTTCTCCCTGCGTCAGGGAATTCCGGAGATATGGCATGTTGAACCATCTTATGAACAGCTGCCCTGTCTGATCTGCCACCAGGCAGGTACATACTTTTCTCTTCCCGTTGCTGCGCAGATGAACCGGTGAAGATAATTCCGCATATACGGAACATCGCACACCCGTCCGGATATCACAGATATCGATGGGTTCTCCATAAGTGATATAGCATCTTGGATAATGGTGAACCAGATCATCCGTGGTTTCAATATGAAGTCGCTTCAGCAGTTTTTCTGTTTTATCACCGACCCCTTTTATGGATCTTACGCTCTCAGACACGTTTCTTTCCTTTCGTCTATATGGGTTGACAAAGAACTACGGATATGGAAAAAAGCCGGTTTATGGCCGGCTTTTTTAGGCTTTGCTATTATTTACTCCACAGAAAGCATGTAGTAATAAACCGGTTGCCCTCCCATCTGGATCTCCACATCAAGATCCGGGAAAGCCTCTTCGATCATCTCTTCCAGTTCTTCTACATCTTCCTCAGCGATATCTCTTCCATAATATACGGAAATAAGTTCAGATTCTTCTTCATCAACCATCACCTTGAGCAATTCGATGGTAGTGGCATTGATCTCCTTACCTACCGCCTGGATTCCGTTGTCATCAAGGCCCATGATATCTCCGTCATGGATAACTTTGCCGTCGATGGTTGTATCTCTGACCGCATAGGTTACCTGTCCGCTTGAGATCATGGAGATTGCTTCTTCCATAGCCTCGATATTCTCATCCACAGAAGCCTCAGGCATATAGGCAATCATTGCTGAGATGCCCTGAGGGATCGTCTTCGTAGGCAGGACGACGATTCTCTTCTCAGTCACCAGATCTCTGGCCTGCTCTGCGGCGAGTATGATATTTTTATTGTTTGGGAACACAAAAATGGTATCCGCATTGACACGGTCAATGGCATTGATCACATCTTCCGTGCTGGGATTCATGGTCTGACCACCCTCGATCAGACAGTCTATGCCTAGACCCTTGAAGATCTCTGTCAGGCCTTCTCCGATGGAGACAGCGATAAAACCTACTTCTTTCTTAGGATTGGCCGCTTCCTCTGCCTTTCTCGCTTCCTCTTCTTCCTGCTTCTCCTGAATTCTCTGCTCGGCAGCAACTCTTTCTGCGTCTTTGATCAGTTTCTCACGATGTTCAAGGCGCATATTATCGATCTTCATGTTGGAAAGAGCTCCGTAAGTCAGAGCTTCCTCGAAAGCCTTTCCGGGATGATTGGTGTGCACATGTACTTTACAGATATCTTCATCTGCCACGCATACCAGAGAATCACCGATACTCAAGAGGTATTTTTTGAAATCCTTCTCTACCTGGGCCGACATGGGTTTGTCCAGCATGATGATAAACTCAGTACAATAACCGAATTTGATCTCTGCATCCGCATCTTCCAGTTCCTTGGAAGAAAGGAGTGGACCGCCGGTTCCGGATTCCGGCAATACGATATCCGTCGCTTTTCCGGTGAGGGCATCCAGGCATCCCTGAAGCACCTCCATAAGTCCCTGGCCACCGGAATCCACCACTCCTGCTTCCTTTAAAGGTGGAAGCATGTCCGGAGTTTTGGAAAGTACTTCATAACCATATTCCACGATCTCTGTTCCGTACTGGATCAGAGAGAGGTCATCTGCCAGAAGTTCTTCCGCTTTCTGCGCGACCCCTTTTGCAACGGTGAGGATCGTTCCTTCCTTTGGCATCATAACAGCTTTATAGGCCGTCTCCACCGCTCTGGCAAAACCTGCCGCCAGGTCTTCCTTATCCAATTCCTGTTTCTTGGAGATGGCTTTGGTAAATCCACGGAACAGCTGGGATAAGATAACACCGGAATTACCGCGTGCTCCCCGAAGAGAGCCGCTGCTGATTGCTTTACACAGTGACTCAATAGTGGGATCTGTGATTTTCTTCACTTCATTTGCAGCTGAGATGATGGTCATGGACATATTTGTGCCCGTATCTCCATCCGGCACCGGAAAAACATTCAGCTCATTGATATATTCCTTCTGGGCATTGATCCGGTTTGCACCGGATAAAAAAGCTTTCTGAAACAATACAGCATCTATACTATGGATCTCGTTCATGACTTGTCCTCCTTCATCAAAATCATCAGTCCACAATACGGACGCCTTCTACATATACATTGACTTTTTCAACCGTCATACCGGTGAAGGTTTCCAGACGGTATTTTACATTCTCAATCAGGTTGTGAGTTACGGCAGCGATAGAAACACCGTAAACCACAATAATATGAAAATCTATCCGAATCTTATTATCTACGATATCAACATGGACTCCTTTGCTGATGTTGTCTCTCTTCAGCAGACTCACCAAACCGTCCTTCATGTTAACAGAAGCCATACCGACAATCCCAAAACACTCTACAGCATTGATACCGGCATAAGTAGCAATCACTTCTTCATCGATAACAACATTGCCCAAATCTGTCTGCATCTGTCCTCTCATATCTATTCCTCCGTTTTTTTGCTTATAGTATAACCTTTTTCCGTGAAAAAGAAAATATAAATCTTAATATAACTCTAAGAAAACGAAAAAAGAGGGAATCACAGATTCCCTCATAATAATCGTCCGCATTATAATCTGCAGTGATTCCAATTGGACTGAAACTATGCACGCTCCACTTTGCCGGATCTTAAACAAGCAGTACAGACATACATCTTTTTAGCAGCTCCGTTCACTTTCACCTTAACAGACTTAATGTTGGATTTCCACATCTTGTTAGATCTTCTATGTGAATGACTCACTTTAATTCCGAAATGAGCACCTTTGTCACAAATTGCGCATCTTGCCATGATAGCACCTCCTCGCGATTATACTTAAGTCTGACAGACTTACAACGAGTCTATACTATCAGAATTGAAAACAAATTGCAAGGGAAAAATTAAAAAATTAATCATTTTTTATTTCTTCTCTGACACTCTCCTCGTGAATCTTCTCTTCCACGACAGCATCCACTTCCGGATCCGATCCCTTACCGAATCCTTTGATCACATTACTGATATTATTCACAGCTCCCGGAACCATGTCAATAATCCTGGTCACTGCATCCTGATTCTTAACATTGACCACTCTGATCTGGCCGTCTTTAATAACCAGGACAGCAGAAGGACTCATCTTTCCGCCGATACCGCCGGTTCCACTGTCGGATTTATCCTTGTTGTTGGCACCGGCTCCCATGCCAAAGGAAACATCCATCAAAGGGATGATGGTTGTATCGCCGATGAATTCCGGTTCTCCGACGACGGTCTTTGTGGACAATACATGATTCAAACCTTTAAATAATGAGTTTACTGTCTCGTCAAAATTATTCTTTGCCATAGTAGCCTCCTGCTATTTTAATAATAGATGTAGAAGTCGCCGCACTTCTTTCTTTAGTAGTAGTTTAATCAAAATCAACGCGAAGAATCCAAGTCGGATTCTTCCTCTGCCCTTACAGTAACCGGCAAAACAGACTCTCTGAAAATCCGGTTCCAGGCTGAAGCTTTTATAATAACGGGGGTAGAAAACCGCTCCCACAGCTGCCACATATCCTGTTAAGGAAGGATCATCAAACCCATAACGAATCCAGCCTTTGAGAGAATAAGGCAGGATGTGGTGAAGAATATCGAGAAGAGTATCTTTTGCAATTGCAAGCAATTTCATAATTTCATACTCTTCCAGGGTGTCTTTAAGACTCGTTATCTTATCTATCCCATCCGATATTTTAGAACCGATTCCCTTTATCTTTTCCATGACAGAAGATATTCTTTCTGATACAGGGATTTTTTCTTCTTTTTGTTCCTGAATTGGTTTTTTCTCATCCGCATAATTCCTTGAAGGATGATACTCCACAGAGGACGGTTGATCTTCTGTCTCCTTGATTTCAGGAAGATCTGCCTGTACTTCTTCCTTCGGCAGACTCTCTTTCTTTTGTTTTTCCTTTTCCTTCTTTTCTTTATCAGACTTCTTCTGTTTCTTCTTCTCGAGATAGACCGGATCATTACTTATGATACGAAATCCCAGGATCCTGACATCATAATTCAGGTTTTTTTCGAGATAACCGATCCTGCCGCTGATCAGACGGAGAAGCCATCCAAGATCAGCCTCTGCACTTATCTCCTCCCCTTCCGGTGCGGACAGTTCAAAACCATAACGGATTGGAACCAGGAGTATGATACATAAGAGTGCCAGTATCAACAGCAAAAGGATACCGATGATCTTAAGAATAAACAGTATGATCGATAAAAATGTTGCCAATGATTGATCCCCCCTCTCTTAATAATTACCCAGAGAGGATTTTATCTCAGGGAGCGAGTCGGAATCAACGAATCCTGCAACGATAGAGACCACGATATCCCTTGCCTCTTTTTTCGATCCCGCCAGACCGATCAGTTTTAATTGTCTGTCGGGGTCGTGATACATGGGATTGCGGAACTCTCTTGAGGAAAGGATATAGAAGAGAGTCTTCTCCTCATGGGTGGTTGTTATGGCATACCAGTTTTTTGAGTCAGGTATCCGCCCATGAGCGATGGAAGCAAGTATTTCTTCTTTTGCGTGGGAAATGGTATCCCCTATAAAAGGATGCGCTGCTATATCCATCGTTTCCTCCTTTGTACTTTTGTTACAGATTATTTTACATGAGTATGAGTGAACAGATGATCATTACAGTACTCATAATCACCATTGCATTTGGAACAATAACGAAACTCCAGGTTGGGGTCATCTTTTTCTGTTCTTCCGCATATGGCGCACCGGTGTCTGGTACCGGTAGTGTTGACTTTTA
>CADBOX010000355.1 GCA_902796415.1 uncultured Lachnospiraceae bacterium | reverse complement strand
TTTATTTCATTTTAAATTGAAATTTAGTGGAAGTCCAACAAATCTGTAATTATCTGCAACAAATTTTTCCTATTTTTACTGTCTGACAGTTTTATGTATAAACATAAATTTTTTTGCAACATTCTATATTTATTTTAATATATGTAATCTTCCCGCATATTCCATGTGCCAAAATCCCTGATAAGCTATAATTATATTTAACAATCAAAACACTCAAATGATGTGGTAAAACAGTTTTCTCATTTAAATAATGCCTTTAAGAAATCGAAGGAGGAATCTTATGTCTGATTTAATTTGTAATAGTGCGGACAAACCGCTCGAGGAGTTTCTCGAGAAATCACCTTATGATACTTCTCATCATCGTATGGTAAAGCAGGCCAATAAGTGCGGATACGGGTTGAGCGGAGTCTGTTGTCGTCTGTGCTCCAACGGTCCCTGTCGTATATCACCGGCCAAACCAAAGGGCGTGTGTGGGGCAGATGCAGATACCATTGCCTGCCGTAATTTCCTGAGGTCCGTTGCCGCCGGCTCAGGCTGTTATACCCATGTAGTTGAGAATACTGCAAAAAGATTAAAAGAAGTTGCTCAAGGTTATGTAGACCGTGGAGAAAAAATACGAAACAAGGACTCCGTTGCCAGACTGGCAAATATCCTTGGAATCAACTGCAAAGGGAATTGCAATCCAGGATGTCCTTTTGTCTGCGCCGAAACAGCAGTTATGATCGCAGACGCAGTTCTTGCTGATCTGAGACGCCCGATTGATGAGAAGATGGAACTGATTGAAAAGATTGCTTTACCACAGAGGCTGGAAGTATGGAAAAAACTTGGTATTATGCCTGGCGGAGCAAAAGATGAAGTATTTAATGCAGTCGTAAAGACTTCCACCAATCTGAACTCAGACCCGGTAAATATGCTGATGCACTGCCTGAGACTTGGTATCTCTACCGGTACTTATGGGCTGATTCTTACCAATCTGATGAATGATATTATCATGGGACCACCGCAGATTACCATGGATCCTGTCGGACTTGGCGTAATCGATCCGGAATATATCAATATTATGATTACCGGACATCAGCAGGCCATGTTTAATAATCTTCAGGAAAATCTGGAAAAAGATACGATTCAGCGTTCCGCAAAGCTGGTAGGAGCAAAAGGCATCCGGATTGTAGGGTGTACCTGTGTAGGACAGGATTATCAGGCTCGGTCTGCCAATTACAAGAACATCTTTTCCGGGCATGCAGGCAACAACTATACCAGTGAAGCAGTGCTTCTTACCGGTTGTATCGATCTGGTTCTTTCCGAATTCAACTGTACGATACCCGGTATTGAACCAATCTGTAAAGAATTAGATATCCCGATGATCTGTCTGGATGATGTGGCTAAGAAAGTCGATGCCAGACTGCTTCCATATACGGATGAAGAGAAGGAAATTATCACCGGCGAAATCATAGCAGCTGCCTTGGTCGGCTATAAGAACAGAAAAGAAAAACTTACCGGAGAAGCATCAGCTGCTGGTGTAAGCCGCGAAAATCCCATGGGATGCCACGGTTTTCAAAAGTCAATTACCGGTCTGTCAGAGCAGACACTTGTTTCAGCTCTCGGCGGAAGTCTGCAGCCTCTCATTGATGTTATCGCTTCGGGAAAAATCCAGGGTGTTGTTGCCATCGTAGGCTGTTCCAATCTGAGAGCAAAAGGTCATGATGTATTCACGGTAGAACTCGCAAAAGAGCTGATCAAAAAGGATATACTGATTCTGTCAGCAGGCTGTACTTGCGGCGGTCTTGAAAACTGTGGTTTGATGACCATGGATGCGGTGGACCTGGCCGGTCCGGGCCTGCAAGAAGTCTGTAATGCTCTCGGGGTTCCTCCGGTGCTCAACTTCGGTCCCTGTCTTGCCATAGGACGTATCGAGATGGCAGCATGTGCACTGGCTGAAGCTATGGGAGTAGACCTTCCCCAGCTTCCTGTTGTAATCAGCGCACCACAGTGGCTGGAAGAGCAGGCTTTGGCTGACGGCGCCTATGCCCTTGCATTAGGATTCCCGCTTCACCTGGCATTACCGCCTTTCGTAACAGGAAGTACAACCGCAGTAAGTGTTCTGACCGAAGGTTTAAAGAATATGACCGGTGGGCAGCTGATCATAGATACAGAAATTAATTCCACTGTGGACACCATGGAAACTCTTATCAGAGATAAACGCAAAGCTCTGGGATTGCCATCATAAGGAAAAGGAGGGTTTTACTATGTTAATGGATCAGATAAAACCTCTTGTGATCCCCTTCAGCCCGGACAATGTGGCGATTATTAAGAATAAAGATCTCTGTTCGGAATGTGGTCACTGCTACAGTGTCTGCCAGGAAGAAATCGGAGTAGGTTCAAGATATCATTTTCTGCCGGGAGAAGAATATAAATGTATTGGGTGTGGTCAATGTACCGCCGCCTGTCCTGAGGAAGCCATCACCGGCCGGCCTCATTATAAAATTGTGAAAGAACTGATTAAGGATCCGGAGAAGATTGTAATTTTCTCCACTTCTCCTTCCGTCCGTGTCGGCTTTGCAGATGGTTTTGGAAAAAAACCCGGAACCTTTGCCCAGGATGAGATGGTCGGGGCCCTCCGGGCTTTGGGTGCTGACTATGTTCTGGACGTTACATTTGCCGCAGACCTTACCATCATGGAAGAAGGATCGGAACTTTTAAAACGTATTCTATCCGGTTCTGCGCCTTTGCCTCAGTTTACAAGCTGCTGTCCTGCCTGGGTTAAGTATTTCGAGACATGGCATCCGGATAAGCTTGCACATATCTCCTCTGCCAAAAGTCCAATTGGCATGCAGGGTGCTCTCATAAAGACATATTATGCCCATAAGATGCACCTGGATCCGGAAAAAATCGTATCTGTTGCGGTCACACCTTGTACCGCAAAGAAGTTTGAGATTACCAGAGAAGAATTATGCGATTCAGGAAAGCTTCTGGAGCTGGACAATCTTCGTGATAACGATTATGTAGTGACCACGAAGGAATTGGTGCAATGGTGTAAAGAAGAAGGCCTGGATATCGATCATATCACTCCTTCCAAATTCGATAATATCCTTGGTGAAGGAACCGGCGGAGGAATGATTTTCGGCAATACCGGCGGAGTCATGGAAGCTGCTCTGCGAACGGTTTATAAAGTTCTGGAAAAGAAAGATCCTCCGGATGGTTTCTTTAAATTGGAGCCGGTAAGGGGATTAAAAAACCGGAAGGTGGCAGAGGTGGAAATCGCAGGCCATAAGCTGAAAGCCTGTATTATTTACGGAACTGCAGAGGCAGACCGTTTCCTGAACGAAGATATGAGCGGATATCATTTTGTCGAGGTAATGACCTGCCCGGGAGGCTGTATCAGCGGAGCGGGACAACCGAACTGTGGAGTAATGCCTGTACCGGATTATGTCAGACAAAACCGAATCAATTCCTTATATTCCAAAGATGAGAGGTCAACCTACCGTAACTCCATGGATAATCCGGAAATCACGCAGATATATACAGAGTTTCTAAAAGAGCCTCTTGGTCCTCTTTCAGAGCTCCTTCTGCATACGACATATCATAAAAGATAGATAAATTGCTTTTGACAGCTCAAGAGGGAATCAATTTCAATACCGAAATTGGTTCCCTCCTTCTTTTGTGACTCTTTTT
>CADBOX010000354.1 GCA_902796415.1 uncultured Lachnospiraceae bacterium | reverse complement strand
GTTTTCCGGCAACTCATTTTTTTCATAATACTAGAAAATTGTAGCCAGATATAATATAATAATTATTAATATTCACTTTATTACTGAATATTCCTGAGATTAACCTACCGAAACGTTTGCAATGCAGAAGATAAGATGTAAAGAATAAGGAGAACTACTATGAAGTACATGTATCAACCGCTTGAAATAGGTCCCATGACCGTGAATAACCGTTTTATGGTTCCCCCCATGTCCAACAATTATGCCATCGCTACAGGGGAACTGAGTGATCGTTCTCTGGCTTATTACCGTGAGAGAGCCAAGGGTGGTTTTGGCCTGATTACGATTGAGGCCACCGTGATTGACCCCACCGCCAAGGGGGGGCCCAAGAAGCATTGTCTCTATGACGACAGCATGATCGAAGCATTAAAAAGAACAGTGGATGCCTGCCATACCTATGGTTCCAAAGTGATGGTACAGCTTCAGCAGGCAGGGCCGGAAGGCAGTGCAAAGGCAGCAGGTTATCCTCTTAAGTCCGCCTCCAGGATCCAGGCCTCCTGCAACAAGGATATTCCTCAGGAGATGACTACGGAACAGATTTATGATCTGGCAGAGTTATACGGGGATGCCGCAGTCCGGGCCAAGAAGGCAGGGGTGGACGCAGTTGAGATTCACATGGCACACGGATATCTTGTGTCCAGTTTTATCTCCCCGCAGACCAACAAACGTCTCGATGAGTTCGGCGGATGTTTTGAAAACAGGATGCGTCTGCCCAGATTGATCATCGATAATATCAGACGCAAAGTCGGACATAATATTGCCCTCCTGGCCAGAATCAACAGCTGTGATGAGACATTGGGAGGAGTAACTGTGGAGGATGCTCAGGCCATCGCTGCCTATCTGGAAGAAGCCGGCATCGACGCCATCGACGTATCCAGAAGTATTCATCTGAAAGATGAGTATATGTGGGCACCTTCCTGCATCCATCAGGGATTCAATCTGGACCATGTGAAGAAAATCAAAGATGTGGTAGATATCCCTGTGATCACCGTGGGACGTTACAACGATCCTTATCTGCCTGAGCTGGTGGTAAAAAAGGGTTACGCTGACATGATCGCCATGGGCAGACAGTCCATCGCCGATCCCCATTTCCCAAACAAAGCAGCCGGGAACAAGTTCGAGGAGATCACTCCTTGTATCGGATGCCTTCAGGGATGCGTGGGAAATATGTTTGTGGGCCAGCCGATCGAGTGCCTGGTTAATCCCTTTGTGGGCTATGAGAGCCATCTGACTGACAAAGCGGAAAAAGCAAAACATGTCATGATTGTAGGCGGGGGTATCGGTGGATTGTTCACTGCATACCAGTTGGCCCGCAAAGGACATGAAGTGGATGTCTATGAGAAAGAGAGTGTTCTCGGCGGACAGATGAGACTGGCTGCAGTTCCTCCGGGAAAAGGAGATATCACCAGTGCTCTTCGCAGTTTCATCGTCCTTTGTGACAAATATAAAGTCAAGATTCATAAAGATACAGAGGTGACAGAAGAGATGATTCGGGAGATCGGCCCGGATGTTCTGGTGATCGCCACAGGCGCCACACCTCTCAGGCCGGGTATCCCCGGAATAGATCATACCATCGATGCCATCGACGTCTTGGATGGCAGAAAACAGTGTGGTAAGAAAGTAATAGTCATCGGTGCCGGTCTGGTGGGATGCGAGACAGCAGACTATCTGGCAGAACGTGGTTTTGAGGTTTCTGTGGTGGAGGCCAAGGACATGATCGCCGAGGATATCATAGGGGAACACCGTATCTATCTCCTGAAGAGCTTCGCTGAGAACGATGTGAAGACTTATGTATCTGAACCGGTGGAAGAGATCTACGCAGATGGGGTAAGAACAAAGAATCTGGAACTGCGCGGATTTGATACCGTGGTTATGGCTTTAGGTTCCAGGAGCTATCAGCCGTTCCAGGATGGCCTTGTTCCGGAGCAGTATGTCATAGGGGACGCAGTGAAAGCAAGACGGGCCATCGATGCATTAAGAGAAGCCAGAGACGTGGTCATAAATGTATAAGCCTGCCACAATAATACTTGACTTTTGAAAAGATTAAGTCTAAAATAATATTGTTGTACTTTTATACAATAAAACTAAATAAGGAGGTGCTCCTGTCGGTATGAGTTTAGCGATGTTTATC
>CADBOX010000353.1 GCA_902796415.1 uncultured Lachnospiraceae bacterium | reverse complement strand
CCGGACCTTCCTTGGACATAAGACTGTAACGGTTGGACAGGCAACGGAAGAAGCCATCTGCATATCCATAGGGAAGCACACCCATACGGGTAGGATAATCCGTCACATAGGTTCCGCCATAACTGATTTTTGTTCCGGCAGGATACATTTTTATGGCACTGACTGTAGTCTTAAGGGACATGACCGGCTTAAGACCCAACTCTTTGGCGAATTCACCATAACCGTACAGGAGAATCCCGGGGCGAACCATATCCAGATAAGTGTCGGGATATCGGACCGTAGCCCCTGTGTTGGCACAGTGTCTGATCCGGAAAGGTTTGCCGGTCTCCTTTTCAACTTCATCGATCACCTTTACAAACATATCCAGCTGATGCCTTGTGTACTGAAGGCACTCCTCCCCAGGTTCATCTGAAACCGCAAAATGAGTGAATATTCCTTCTACATCAAGGTATTGAAGTCTGCAGGCATCTGCTATCCCAGCCACGCTTTGGTCGAAGTCTTCTCCTTCACATAAAAATCCCAGCCTGGACATTCCGGTATCCACCTTGATATGAGCTTTCATATGGGCTCCACACTTTCGGGCTACCTCATTGTATTCCAGAGCCATTTCCCGGTTGGTTACCGCCTGGGTTATGTCAAACTGAATCAGTCGCTCCACCTGTTCCCTTGGAGTATATCCCAGGATAAGTATGGGCATGGATATACCGTTTAACCGCAGTTCCATGGCTTCATCGATACTGCTGACTGCAAGATAATCCGCTCCCAGGCTTTCCAGCTTCCTCGAAACATACACGGATCCATGTCCATAAGCATCCGCTTTTACCACACCAAGAAACTTCACGTTTTCTCCGACGTGAGCGCGGATAGTTTTATAATTATAGGCCAGATTATCCAGATTAATCTCTGCCCAGGTTCTTCTTAAGGTCGATCTCATGACATTTCCTCCCCGATTTCATCTTTTCCTTGGTCCATGTTTTTCTTCATGGTGGACAGATGATGTATCAACATCTCCACATCCTCTTCCCTGGTAGCCCAGCTGGTGGCAAAACGGATCACCACATGATTTTCATCATATTTCTCCATGAAGCTATATTCTGCAAATCTGCTGATCTGCTCCATCTGCTCTTCATTGACGATAAAAAGAATCTGGTTGGTGGGAGAATCATAGTACAAAGAGAATCCCTGCTCTTTCAGGCACTCTTTGATCCGGAGAGCATAGTCTATGGCACTCTCCCCTATCTTCCTATACAGATCATCTTTAAAGAGCTCGTCAAACTGGATTCCCAGGATTCTTCCTTTAGCCAGTAAAGCGCCATGCTGTTTGATAAGTGGAAAAAAATGGGGAATCAGTCCCGGGTCAGGAATCACAACCGCCTCACCGAACAGAGCGCCGCATTTGGTTCCCCCGATGTAAAAAACATCGCATAAACTGGCCAGATCCGGCAATGTGATATCATTCTCTTTGCTGGCTAATGCGTAAGCCAGCCGGGCTCCATCCACATATAAAGGCAGATGGTACCTGTGGCACACCTCAGACAGTTCTTCCAGTTCTTTCCTGGAATAAATCGTCCCGAATTCTGTCGGTTGAGAGATATATACCATACCAGGCATAACAATATGATCATGGTTATCATCCTTCTGGAAGTCCCTGACATAATTCTCGACCTGGGCTGCGTTTATCTTACCTTGAACAGAAGGAATTGCAAGTACCTTGTGTCCGCCTCTCTCGATGGCACCTGCCTCATGGATAGCAATATGCCCGCTGTCGGGAGCGATGACTCCCTGATAAGACCGGAGGATCGCATCGATAACGACGGCATTCGTCTGGGTTCCTCCCACAAGAAGCTTTACTTCTGCACCCTGGCATCCGCAGGCTTCCCGGATTCTCTCGACGGCAGAAGCACTGTACCGGTCCAGGCCATACCCTTCTGTGTGCTCATAATTTGTCTCACACAGTCGTTTTAAAATGTTGGGATGAGCCCCTTCCATATAATCTGATACGAAATACAGTTTTTTATCTGACATGATTTTTCTCCTTAATTTATAATAAAACCACAATCATAACTATACCACCAGCCGCCAAAAGGCACAAGATACAGAGCTAAGTTCAGCACAAAAAATTACATAGAAAAGCAAGGATACTGCAAGGAAATCTATTGACAGAAAAGGAGAAAAAAGCATACAATAATATTGGAATATTCTAAAGATAATTAAGATGGGAGGTTATGAGATGCGTTCTGACTTTGAATTATCGGCTCACGATGAACTTGAACTGGCATTCAGACTTCTGAAGTTTGATAATGCTGCCCAGATCAGTGATGTTTCTAAGGCTTATATTGAGAAGTATAAGTGTGCGAAAGAGGGAAAGAAGCCTAGTGAAGAGACTCAGAAATTCCTCAAAGACCTGAAGAAATATCCGAAGGGATTCCAAAACACACTCCCTGCCACAGGCATCACTGCTGAGGAGAGAAGGGAACTTATGAAGAGAAATCAGGGAAGAAGCCAGATCTGGTAATCTCTTCAACGGCACATTTTTTCGTTTTTTATATGTTGCCTGAAAATAGTGTTCGATCGACAGGATCCGAACACTATTTTTGTTGATAGAAAGGAGTTTATCTGTTGAAGAAAATAGGAATACTGACCAGCGGCGGTGACTGCCAGAGCCTGAATGCCACCATGAGAGGTGTGGTAAAGGGGTTGAATCATTTGCTTGGAGATATTGATCTGTATGGATTTGAAGATGGTTATCGTGGCCTGGTCTATGGAAAATACCGCAGGATGAAACCGGAGGATTTCTCCGGCATCCTCACCAGAGGAGGAACTATCCTGGGGACCTCCCGCATGCCTTTTAAGGAAATTCATATCCCGGATGAATTCGGTGTAGATAAGGTAGCGTCCATGAAGGCTACTTATCATTTTCTGAAATTGGACTGTCTGGTGGTCCTTGGTGGTAACGGGAGTCAGAAAACAGCAAACCTGCTGAGCGAAGAAGGTCTGAATATCGTCTCTCTTCCAAAAACCATCGACAACGATCTGTGGGGAACCGATATGACTTTCGGATTCCAAAGTGCCGTAGATATCGCCACCAGTACCATCGACTGCATCCACACCACAGCATCCTCCCATAACCGGGTATTCATCGTGGAACTCATGGGTCATAAGGTAGGTTGGGTAACTCTCCATGCCGGTATCGCAGGTGGCGCAGACATTATATTAATCCCGGAAATCCCGTATAACTTTGATCATGTGCTGGATGCGATTAAGAAACGGGCTGATAAAGGAAAAGGATTTACCATCCTGGCTGTTGCAGAAGGAGCCATCTCCCAGGAAGATGCCCTTCTCAGCAAGAAGAAATACAAAGAAAAGCAGGCAAACAGTACCTACGCCACCGTCAGTTATGAGCTGGCCGACAGGATTCATGAAGCCACCGGGCAGGAAGTCCGGGTGACCATTCCCGGTCATACACAGCGAGGCGGTGTTCCCGATCCATTTGACCGTGTAATCTCCACCCGCTTAGGCGTGGCTGCAGCAGAATTGATTGCCAGGGAAGAATACGGCAGAATGGTAGTCATGAGAGGCTACGATGTGGATTCCATTCCCCTGAGTGAAACCGCAGGAAAATTAAAATATGTCTCCCCTGATGATCAGATCATAAAGAATGCCAAGAACCTGGGTATTTCTTTTGGAGATTAATAATTAACCCCGGCATCCGATATCATTTTCGGAGGCCGGGGTCTCTTTATGTCATTTCAAACTCCATTTTAAGAAATATGATAAACCACAGCCTCGTAAGGCTTCAGATAGTCATTTCCTGTTTCTTTATAATTGCTGATCAAAACTTCTCCTCGCAGATATCCTTTAATTTCTTCAGGAATATCGATGACATTTTTGCTGAAGTTACAAAGGACAAATAGTTTTTCATCCCCAAGAGTCCTGGTATAAGCAAAGAGATTGGGATCCTCAGGCAACAAGAGATCAAATCGTCCATCCACGATCACGTTCATTTCATGGCGCAGACGAATCAGTTTCTGATAATAATGGAACACGGAATCCTCGTCAGACATTTCTTTTCTGGCATTGATCTCCACATAATCCGGATTGACATCGATCCAGGGATTGCCATCCGTAAAGCCGGCATTTTTAACGGAATCCCACTGCATTGGAGTGCGGGCGTTATCACGGCTTACTTCTTTGAGGTATCCCATCACTTTTTTCTCTGACAGGCCTTCCTCTTTGGTTAACCTCTCATAGATATTCAGGGACTCTACATCACGGTACTGGTCGATCTTCTCAAATCGAGGATTGGTCATCCCAAGTTCTTCTCCCTGGTAAATATAAGGTGTCCCTTTGAGCATGTGCATGGCAGTGGCCAGCATCTTGGCGGATACCTGCCGGTATTCTGCACTGTCATTTCCAAATCTTGATACACAGCGGGGCTGATCATGATTGGACAGATAGAGGCTGTTCCACCCATCCTCGGACAGTCCTTCCTGCCATCTTGTCAGCACATCACGCAGTTCCGGAAGATCCATGGCAGGGGCATCCCATTTCCCGAATTTTCCGGGATGCTTCAGGCTGCCGGAAACATGGTCGAAGTGGAAGATCATATTCAGTTCATGACGGTCCTCTCCACAGTAGAGTTTTGCCATCTGTGCGTCTACCATAGGGCTCTCTCCCACCGTGATCAAAGGATATCTGGAGAGTACTTTCTCATTCATCTCCTGCAGGTATTCATGGATTCTGGGTCCGTTGGCACAGGTCTGGAAAGTGTAACCGTTTCCGATCTCCTCCCCGTCCGGAAGATCTGGTCGTTTGGATATCAAAGTGATCACATCAAAGCGGAATCCATCCACACCTTTCTCGCACCACCATGTCATCATGTCATAGACGTCTTCTCTGACTTTTTCATTCTCCCAGTTCAGATCCGGCTGTTTGTCTGCAAACAGGTGGAGATAGTACTGGCCTGTCTTCTCATCGTAGGTCCAGGCAGACCCGCTGAAACTGGACTCCCACCGGTTTGGGGTACTCCCATCCTTCTTGGGATCTCTCCAGATATAGTAATCCCGATAAGGATTCTCCTTACTCTTGCGGCTCTCCATGAACCATCTGTGTTCATCGGAGGTGTGGTTAACCACCACATCCATCATAATCTTTATGCCAAGTGCATGAGCCTTATCCAACATCTCATCGAAGTCATCCATGGTTCCGAATTCCTCCATGATGGCCTGATAATCACTGATATCATATCCGTTATCTGCGTTGGGAGACTGATATACGGGGGAAAGCCAGATCACGTCAATCCCCAGTTCTTTCAGGTATTCCAGTTTTCCGGTTATGCCCTTAAGATCACCGATTCCATCCCCGTTGGAATCCGCAAAGCTTCTTGGGTAGATCTGGTATACCACAGCATTTTTCCACCAATCTTTCTTCATAACTTTACATGTCCTTTCCGAACTCATCTGGCGTTCTATAACTAACTGTAGAATAAAAACCCGGACAGGTATCTGTCTACCTTATCCGGGATCAAATATTGTATTATGTTCTGGCAGATCCTCGTTTTTATTCTTCGAATAACGGAGTGCTGAAATATCTCTCTGCCGTATCCGGAAGAACCGTAACTACAGTCTTGCCAGGTCCGAGCTTCTTTGCCAGCTTTATGGCAGCACATACATTGGTTCCACTGGAGATTCCGCACATAAGGCCTTCCTTTCTGGCCAGGTCCTGGGCGGTACGGATTGCTTCGTCATCTGTGATGATACAGATCTCACTGTAGATCTGCTGGTTCAGATTATCAGGTATGATTCCGTCTCCGATCCCCATCTGAAGATGGGTTCCGATATTACCGCCGGCAAGAATCGCCGCATCCTCAGGCTCCACAGCCCAGATTTCAATCTGGGGATTCAAGGCTTTCAGGGTTTCACCGATACCGGAAATAGTCCCCCCGGTTCCCACTCCGGAACAAAATCCGTCGATAGGTCCTCCTACCTGCTCTAAGATTTCCAAAGCAGTGTGGTATTTGTGAGCTGCATTGTTGGCAGGATTGGAAAACTGTTGGGGAACGAAGACATTTGGGTCTTCCCTTTGCATCCTCAGAGCTGTCTGAAGACATTCATCGATACATGCACCGATATCCCCGTCATCATGGATCAGAACCACTTCTGCCCCATAATGGTTTACCAGCTTTCTTCTTTCCTCGCTGACGGAGTCCGGCATGATGATGACAGTTTTATATCCTCTTACTGCACCCACAAGAGCAAGTCCGATTCCCTGATTGCCGCTGGTGGGCTCCACGATGATACTGTCCTTATTTATCAAACCCTTCTTCTCAGCATCCAGGATCATGTTGTAGGCGGTGCGCGTCTTAATGGAACCTCCCACATTGCTTCCTTCGTATTTTACAAGTATCTGTGCACTGTTTTCCTCAGCCATATGATTCAGGCGAACCATAGGAGTATGCCCGATGGCTTCCAGGATATTATTATATATCATGATATATTCTCCCTCATTCTAATTTTCAACTCATCTGTGAGCCTTGTTTTAAAGCACTCACCCGTCTAATATATCATAGATTCGGGATATGTACTATCATAAAATGAATTTATTTTTCAGCGATTGCATTTAATGCACTTTCGAGATCCTCGATGATATCGTCCACGTTCTCAATACCGACAGACAGACGAATCAGGTCCGGTTTTACACCGCCGGCGATCAGTTCCTCATCCGTCATCTGACGGTGAGTGGAGGAAGCCGGATGAAGTACGCAGGTATGAGCGTCTGCCACATGGGTTGCAATGATAGCCAGTTTCAGATGTTTCATAAACTCCTCCGCTGCTGCTCTGCCACCTTTTACTCCAAAGGAGATCACACCACAGGTTCCCTCCGGCATATATTTCTGAGCCCGCTCATAGTATTTGTCCCCCGGCAGTCCCGGGTAAGTAACATATGCCACATTGGGATTACTCTGCAGGTATTCTGCAACCTTCTGGGCATTCTCACAATGTCTCTGCATACGGACAGCCAGAGACTCCAGGCCCAGATTCAGGATATAACAATTCATGGGAGAAGGGATGGAACCAAAATCTCTCATCAGCTGAGCTGTAGCTTTAGTAATAAAGGCCAGTTCTTTTCCGAATTTCTCAGCATAGGTAATTCCATGATAGGAATCATCCGGGGTACAAAGTCCCGGGAATTTGTCCGCATGTGCCATCCAGTCAAAATTGCCGGAATCTACGATGGCACCGCCAACTGTGGCATCATGGCCATCCATGTATTTTGTGGTGGAATGAACCACGATATCTGCCCCCCATTCAAAAGGTCTGCAATTGATCGGGGTTGCAAAGGTATTATCGATGATAAGGGGTACGCCGTGGGCATGGGCCGCCTTGGCAAAACGCTCTATGTCAAACACAATCAGAGCGGGATTGGCGATGGTCTCACCGAATACCAGCTTAGTATTCGGACGGAATGCTGCCTCCAGTTCCTCATCACTGCAGTCAGGGTTGATAAAGGTGAAGTCGATTCCCATTCTTCTCATGGTGACATGGAATAGATTGTATGTGCCTCCGTAAATCGTGGAGGAAGCGATCACATGGTCCCCGTTGCCGGCGAGATTAAATACGGAGAAGAAGGATGCTGCCTGTCCCGAAGAAGTAAGCATTGCTGCTGTACCGCCTTCCATCTCAGCAATCTTTGCCGCCACCAGATCATTGGTAGGGTTCTGTAATCTGGTGTAGAAATAACCCGATGCCTCCAGATCGAACAGTTTGCCCATATCTGCGCTGGTATCATATTTAAATGTAGTGCTCTGAACGATAGGCATTAATCTGGATTCTCCATTTTTGGGTACATAGCCGCCTTCGATACATTTGGTTTCTTTTCTCATAACTAGCTCCTCTCCTGATAATTATTCTCAAGACTTCAGCAGTAAGGAACTGCTGTTTCTGATTATTCTTTCAACATTACTGATTATATATCGATATTTCCCTGAGGTAAATCGTTTTTTTCTCAGAAAATGATTTTTTTGACCACCAATCAACAATCACCTTCGATAAATACATATCTTCATATTCTTTGTGGCATTCTTCAGCACTTTTTTCATATATTTTTCCGGAATGGCTACACATCCCAGGGTATATTTATGCCTGCCGGTGCAATGAAGAAAGATCGCCGATCCTTTGTTGTAGATATTCTCAGGGTTATAGTCGATATTGATGGCATAATTATACTGGGGCCGGTATCGGATCAGATGCTCGCCATGCACCCCCTCTGTTCTTCTGGAATCCACCAGTTGATTATAGTCTTTCTTCCGCAGAGACCAGTAATGGTATTGATTCACCCGGATATATCTGAGAGTCGTTCCGGGATTCTTTCTGATCCCAAATACATGGGTGAATCCAAAGGTTCCTGCAGGGGTTTTCTTGTCCCCTTCTCTTCGTTTTCCGATCCCCTTCCTGCCCACATAAGCCTGGCAGGAGATCAGTTTCTTCCAACTGTTATCCTCTGTCTTTTTGTACATAATAAAACTCGCCCTGGACTTCCCTTTATATTTTACAAAAAGAAGCCTGTCCACATCCTGATCCAAGGCATATTTTTGCAGTAAGCTATCCCATCGGGATGATTCTTCGGCACGGGTGGGTGGTGCAATCCCGAGGCCGGAAAGAAAAATAATCAGAGTAATAATCAGGAAAACAGTGGATCTTTTAATTAATTTCATCTGGAAACTCCTTCGGATTATGTAAGAATGAGTAAAAAAACTATTTATGGAATTGACAAGAAGTGCTATAATAGCTCTGTCTTATTCAGAGTCATTATAACAGATAACGAACAGAATAATAAATATTTAATGAAAGGTATCAGAATGTTTTTTCAATCAATCAAGAAGGCTGTCAGTAATTATTTAAAACACCTGGCCAAGGTAAACAAAGAAGAATTCGGCGATGGCCCCTTAAAGTGCCAGGGATGCGGTATGAAATGCACCGCTAAGGACAAGAAAGCCTGTAGTTTTTTCGATATGAATGTGTAAAAAAAGAAAGCATCTTCATGGACTGCCTGATGAGGCAGAACAATGAAGATGCTTTTTTTCTTTGATTCTTATTTAACGACAGCACCTGCCGTTTCCATCATATCTTTATAAGTGTCCAGTGAAGCCTTCGGTGCCTTCACCAGAAGATTGCTTTTGGTCTTAGCAAATGCCTCCTCCTCGATGGTTTTTACTTTGGAACCCTGGAAGGTGACACGTTTTAAATTCTTACATCCGTAGAAAGCTTTTGTCTCGATTTTTCTCATGCATTTGCCAACGGTGAGATTGGAAATCTTATCGTTTCCGCTAAAAGCTTCTGCGGAGATGGCAGTAACCCTGTACTTCAGATTGTGAATCTTGATCGTAGCAGGAATTGTTACATTTTCTGTCTTTTTGGAAGCAGGTTTCTCATAAGAAACCGTCTTTCCGGCTTTGGTAATCTTGTAGGTCACACCATCTACTTTCACGGTCTTACCTTCATAGTCCGCCGGAACAGTGACAGATTTATCTTTCCAGGTGATTGCTACCAGAGAATCCACAAAAATTGTATCCTTCAGGTTTTCCACGCTAAACTGTGTCTTGGACAGGTTAAGAGCAGTAATCTTATTGGAGCTGCAGTTAAGCTGGGTCAGTTTCTTGTTCTTTGTCAGATCAAGTTTCTTCAGAGCATTGCTGCTGCAATTTAAAACTAACAGTTTTGTGTTTTTTCTAACGTCAAGGTTGCTGAGTTTGTTACCTGAACAGTCAAGGTATTTCAGATATTTACATTTATTAACCGTAAGTTTATTGATACGGTTGCTGTCACAGACAAGCTCTTTTACCTTTTTATTCTTGGTAAGATCAAGGCTTGTCAGTTTGTTACCAAAACAATCCAATGCTTTTAACTGTTTGTTCTTAGCAAGATTCAAAGCAGTCAACTGATTCTCGGATACGTCCAGACTGGTAAGTCCGGTATTATTTGAGAGATCAACAGAACTGAATTTGTTTCCGTTCAGGGTCAGTGTTGTCAATTTTTTATTTTTGCTGAGGTCAATGCTTGACAGCTGATTGGAAGAAGCTGACAGAGTAACAAGCCCTGTGTTCTTTGTAAGATTTAAAGAAGTAATACTATTGCTGTCACAATATAACTCTTTCAGTGCTGTATTTTTTCTGAGATCCAGAGTAGTAAGATTATTATCAGAACAGATCAGCTCTGTAAGGTCTGTAAAGATACCGATACCTTTTAAATCTGAGATACCTTTGTCTGCAAGGTCAAGATTCTTCACATCAGAGATAACCAGGTAACCATCACCATCTGTATCATAGGACTTTAATGCCTCACGGAAACTCTGATTCGGGAAATTCTTGGAATCAATTTCAACTTTGGGAGAAGCAGCTTTTGTCATTACTGGTGACAGTGCACCTACAGTCACCATCATGAAAAATGCTGCGGGAATTAACAAAACTCGTTTCATATTTCTCTTCATAATGTTTCACTCCTTTTTGAATTCAAATACATATCTCTTCCGGTTTTACCGGATCAACAAGCTAAGTTTCTCTGATCTCGCTAATTGTTTTAACCCAAAATAGAGTGTTTGTCAAGAGAATTATTTGATATTTAATAAAATAACAAAATTATTTCCTTAATATTATCTTAAATCTTTCTAAATTCTTTCGTCGTTCTTTCTTATTTATTATTTAACACTTTAGAAATACTTTTTTTACATTTTTATAATGATATAATCCAAATCAGATCTATCCCAGGTTTCTAACCTTGAAATCCCTCTGTGCTTCCCGTCTGGCATCCTTCTTGGCGATGTCCTGTCGTTTGTCATACATCTTCTTACCACGAGCCAGGCCAATCTCCATCTTTACAAGACTTCCTTTCAGATAAACTTTAAGGGGCATGATCGTATAGCCTTTTGCCTGAACTTGCGAATCCAGTTTCCGGATCTCGGATTTATGGAGAAGGAGTTTTCTGGTCCTGAGTGGATCACGATTAAAAATATTCCCTTTCTCATAGGGGCTGATATGCATATGATGGATGAAGACCTCTCCTCCCTTGATGGTGATGAAAGATTCCTTCACACTGCACTTTCCCATGCGGAGAGACTTTACCTCAGTACCCTTAAGTTCGATCCCTGCTTCATATTTTTCATCAATAAAATAATCATGATACGCCTTTTTATTGTTCGCTATTAATTTATAGCCATCTGTCTTAGCCATTGACCATATCCTCCCTCTCATATTCCGCTAAGCAGAAGTCGATCGTTCTTGTAATCTTATCTGCTGATTTCACCATAATATCTACTTCCTGACCCAAAGTGAATTCTCTCTCGGAGTCCACTCCTACGAGACAATATCTCTGTTCATCAAAGAAGTAGTAATCATCGAGAAGACTTGCCATAGGAACAAATCCCTCCACCGTATTTTCAAGCTCCACAAAAAAGCCTCCGGAAGTGACGCCTGAGATGACACCCCGGTATTCTTCTCCCAGATGCCTCATCATATATTCGATCTTTTTCAGTTTCTCCACATCCCGTTCCGCATCCTGAGCTCGTCTCTCCAGTCTGGAACTGCTCTCGGCAATGGAAGGAAGGATGCTGTCATAATGGTCCAGCCTGTCCCTGTTTAAACTTCCATGCAGTCCCTCCTTTATGATCCTGTGGATCTGCAGATCCGGATAGCGTCGGATGGGTGATGTAAAATGTGTATAGTATTGGGTGGACAGGCCGAAATGTCCGAGGTTCGTCACACAATACCTGGCCCTTTTCATGGAACGCAAGGCCAGTCTGCTGATCAGGGCCTCTTCCGGTTCCCCTTCCAAAGAAAACAACAATTTCTGAATCTCTTTCGGATGAAAATGCTCTCTTCCGGTTTTGAGATAGTATCCGAAATTATGAATAAAGATATCCAGTTTTTTAATACGTTCCGGCTCCGGAGCTTCATGAACTCTGTACAGGAAGGGAACATCCTGCCAGTAATAATCTTCAGCAACTGTCTCGTTGGCCAATAGCATAAAATCTTCTATGATATCTGTGGCAGTGTTGCGTTCATAAGGATAGATTGCTTCCGGGTATCCTGTCGCATCCAGGATGATCTTGGATTCCGGAAAATCAAAGTCAATGGATCCACGTTTCTTTCGTTTCTCCTTGAGGATAGCTGCTGTTTCTTTCATGAGGAAACACAGTTCCACGATATCCTTTCTCTCTCCTTCCGGGTGGGAATTCCCTTCCAGAATTGCCTGGACACCGGTATAACTCATCCTCTGATCCACACAGATGATGGTCTCTGCTATCCTGTGATCTGTCACATTCCCCTTACTGTCGATGGTCATCAGGCAGCTTAAACTCAGGCGGTCTGCCCCGGCATTTAAAGAGCAGATTCCATTCGATAACTGACGTGGCAGCATGGGTACCACCCGGTCTGCCAGATATACACTGGTTCCCCTCTTGATAGCTTCCGCATCCAGAGCACTACCCTCCCTGACATAATGGGAAACATCCGCGATATGTACACCCAGAAGATAATGATCCCCTTCTTTTGCCAGGGTGATGGCATCATCCAGATCTCTGGCATCCTCCCCGTCTATGGTTACCGTGAGGCAGGATCTCATATCTAATCTTCCACGCGCATCTTCTTCTGAAAGAGCAGATGGGATACGGGAAATCTCAAGCTCCACCGCTTTGGGAAAAGTTTCCTCGATGCCATATCCCTCCAGAATAGAACTGACATCCGTGGCAGGATCATGGATACTGCCCAACACCTTCTTCACCTGACCTTCCGGCTTCTTCCTGTCGGAACCATAATCAAGGATACTGATCACAACCTTATCATCCTGTTGTGCGTCAAGCGT
>CADBOX010000352.1 GCA_902796415.1 uncultured Lachnospiraceae bacterium | reverse complement strand
CAGGATTTCCGAAAAATGCTGCAGGAACAGGAAGCAATCTGTCTGGAGATGGAGACTGCCACGGATTTCGATGAGATCATGGACAGGTATCAGGAAAGCCTGGATGCATTTGCAGCAGTGGACGGGGAGAATTATGAGACCAACATCCATAAACAGCTGAAACTGGCGGGGCTAAGCCAGATTGAAGAAGTGCCTGTCTCCCGGATCAGCGGTGGAGAATTCAAACTGGTACAGATCATACGCCAGATGATGCGTTTCCCGGATCTGCTGATCATGGATGAGCCGGATGTGTTCCTGGATTTTGAAAATCTCTCCGGCCTGTGTAACCTGATCCGGTCTTACCCCAAGACCGTTCTGGTGATCACCCACAACCGGTTTCTGCTGAATAACTGCTTTGATAAGATTCTCCATCTGGAGGATAAGGATATCCAGGAATTTGAAGGTTCCTACATGGATTATCAGCTGGCACTGCTCTCCCGGAAGGTGGAGATGCAGGAAGGAGCTGCCCGGGATCAGAAAGAAATCCTGCGTCAGCAGAAGGTGGTGGAGCGGATTCGTAAGGAGGCCACCTACATCGATAACTCCGCCAAGGGCAGACAGCTGAAGGCCCGGGTTTCCCTCCTGGAAAGACTGAAAGAGAAGGCCATAAAAGAGCCCTTTGTGGAAGTGAGAGAGCCGGAAATCCATCTGTGGAATGGAGATGACCTCGCCCAAAACGGAAAAATCACCGTGGAGGATTATTCCTTATCCTTCGGGGAAACCTTGCTGGATCATGTATCCTTCGAGGTCAGTCCCGGGGAGAAGGTAGCGCTGGTAGGGCCCAACGGTACAGGAAAAACCACTTTGCTGCATGACATCTATGAGATGCTGCAGGGATCTTCTGCCCCTGAGGAGAAAGAAGATAATCCGGTGATTTCCCGGGTAGGATATCTGTCCCAGATCTATCCCGGCCTTTATGATGAGTCGGAGACTTTATACCAGGTCTTCGGGAAACTGGGATTGGAAAATACAACGGAGACAGAGGATTACCTGAATAGATACTGTTTCCCCGGAGAGATGGCAGGACAGCGCCTCTCGGAACTGTCCGGAGGGGAGAAAAACCTGATACAGCTTGCCGTCCTGGGCAGGATGAATACGGAGATTCTTCTCCTGGACGAGCCCTCAAGCCATCTGGATCTTTATGCCCAGGAAGCCCTGGAACGGGCCATCCGGGAGTATCCGGGAACCATCCTCATGGTCTCCCATGACTTTTACACTATAGTAAATTGTGTGGATTATGTACTGTATGTGGAGAACAGGCAGATTCGCCGGATGAGTGGACGTGCCTTCCGCAAAATGATCTATAAGAGACATTTCAGCAGCAGATACACAGAATTCGAGAAAGAGAAAAAAGAATTGGAGCAAAGGATCCAATCCTATCTCAGGACAAAAGATTACGAGAAGGCAAAGGAAGGGTGCCGGAAACTGGCAGTCCTGATAGACGGGGCGCCTGACCGGTAGACAGGTATGAGGTAAAAATGGGAAAATATGACGATTTAATCTGGAAGACAGTGGAAAAAGAACAGATCCTCCATACGCCGGTATTCGACGTGTACCTGCAAAAAGAAGTGACAGCCTCGGGCATGGAAGGGGACTATGTGGGCATAAGTGCGCCGGACTGGGTGGTTGTGATCCCAATCCATGAGGGGAACTTCGTCCTGGTGAGACAGTGGCGGCATGGGGAGGATAATCTGACCTTAGAGTTTCCCGGGGGTGTTATGGATCCCAAGGAAGAACCGAAGATTACAGCTCTCAGGGAGCTGGAAGAAGAAACCGGATACCGGGCCGGCAAGATGACCTTCCTGGGACGGGTCAGCTCCAATACTGCACTATTCAAAAATCATTTCTCCGTATTCCTGGCGGAGGATCTGGTCCAGACGGGCCAGCAACACCTGGATGAGGACGAGCTGCTCCGTTTTGAGGAGATACCTATCGAGGAAGTAATAAAGCGTTACGGAGACCATGAGCTTACCCATGCCTATATGGGCACGGCGTTGGCATTTTATTTCAGACATAAACTGATGAATTAAGCCACTCAGGCATTCATGACCATATGACAGGTGGAAGTAAAAGATATGATCGTATGTTTAGAAAAAGGCGGTGATCCGACCGAAGCCCGCCTGCTGGCAGAAAAACTGAATGTGCCGCTGATTCTGAGAGATTCTCTGCAGGAGGACCCGGAAGACCTGATGCTTCGATTTCATAAAGAAGGGCTTTCTCTTTGTGGAGAAGGACTGGAGATGCAGGGTGACCTGACCCACATGATTCCCAGACTAAAGAAGAACAATCTGCAGAGGGAATTCCTGGTGAAAGCTTCCAGGATGAAGAATCCGGGGGACCATCCTGTGGCTGTGGATGCCACGGCAGGTATGGGGGAGGACTCTCTGCTGCTGGCAGCTGTCGGTTATCAGGTGTTCCTCTATGAATTGAATCCTGTGATCGCAGCGCTCCTCAAAGATTCCTTGCGGCGTGCCTCATCGGTTCCTGAGCTAAAAGAGGCTGTGAGCCGGATGCAGGTGAGAGAAGGGGATAGTATCGAAGGGCTGTCCAGGCTGGATACAGCTCCTGATCTGATCCTCCTGGATCCCATGTTTCCGGAGCGAAAGAAGAGCGGTTTGATCAAAAAGAAATTCCAGTTGCTGCAGAAACTGGAAAGCCCCTGCTCTGATGAGGAGAGGCTGTTTGATGCGGCATGGAGTGCCGGGCCCAGGAGACTGGTAATCAAAAGACCCTTAAAGGGCCCCTGTCTGGCCGGAATGAAACCGGATTATTCCATAGCGGGCAAAGCGATCCGTTATGATTGTTTTGTCAATGTACAAGACAGAAATGTAAATAAATGTTAATTCTTGCTTTTTTCATTAACAACTGTTACAATGATGAATACAAACACGGGGAGCTGGGGAGGCCGGCTGAGAGGAGAGGAAGATCTCGACCCGAAACCTGATTTGGATAATGCCAACGTAGGGATGAGAATATATGTGATGTATGTTTGAAGAGATACCTGCGGGGGTATCTCTTTCTTTTTGCTCAACCCGCAGCTGCCTGCGGAATATACTATGACTTAGTTATGATTAGGAGGTTGTCGCAGATGACATTTACCGAAGAACTGATTGTCAACGCCCGGGATATCTGGCAGAAATATTATTCACATCCATTTATCCGGGGGATGATCGACGGGAGCTTAGACAGGGACAAGTTCTGTCTCTATCTGATCCAGGACAGTAAGTATCTGGTGGACTATGCCAAAGTGTATGCCCATACTTTCATCAAGGCGAAGGACGTGGAAGTCATGAGAATGATCCATGAGGATATGGGTCTGATCCACTCCGAGGAGGATATGATGCATATCCGCTATCTGGCAGAAGCGGGATACACGGAAGAAATGGCTTTGAAGTGCCCTGTCTTACCCGGCTGCAGAGATTATGTGAATTATATGATGAGGATTGCATCCGAAGGGACTATGGAGGAAGGGATCATGGCGGTTCTCCCCTGTGCTTTCAGCTATTATCACATCGGCTTATACTGTTTGGAAGAAGCCACAAAAAAAGGCACCCTGGAGGGCAATTACTTCCGGCACTGGATCGAAGAGTACAGTGGAGCCGGATATAAGAAGATATATGATCATGCGGTTAATATGTGTGAACTTATCACCCGTGATGCCACAAAGAAGGAGAAAGCCATATACCAGGAGATTTTTAATGAAAGCAGCAGGTTTGAGATCGGATTCTGGGACATGGCATGGGATTGCAGCCTCCATGAAGGAGATTAGGGTTTATGCTGGAATTTAAAGAGGTTACATTTCAATATGAAGGAGCGGACCACCCCCTGATCGAGAATCTGTCCTTTTCCATAGAAAAAGGAAGTTTCACCAGTATCATCGGGGCCAGCGGCAGTGGAAAAACCACTATCTTTCGTCTGCTGAACGGACTGGAGCATATCCGGTCGGGGGAGATCCTTCTGGAAGGAGAAAATATCAGCGGAATGAAGAATTTCTGTTCTTATATGCCGCAAAATGACCTTCTTCTTCCCTGGAGTACCGTGGAGAAGAACGTCTGCCTGCCCATGAGAGTCCAGGGGGTGAAGAAACCGGAACAGAAACAGATCGCGGCCCATATGCTGGATCTGGTGGGACTGGGGGACTGTGCGGACAAATACCCCAGGGAACTGTCCGGGGGAATGAGACAGAGGGTGGCATTTGCCAGGACTCTTTGTGCCGGATCGGATCTACTGCTCCTTGATGAACCCTTTTCTGCCTTGGATTACCTGACCAGAATCTCCTTGCAGGAATGGCTCCTTGACCAATGGATGAAACTGAATAAGACGATCCTCTTTATCACTCACGATGTGGAGGAGGCTCTCTTTTTATCTAAGGAGATTTATGTGGTGGCGGACAGACCCGTCCGAAGGATGGAACGCTATCAGGTTCCCATGGATTACCCGCGGACCCGCGAGATGTTGATCCGGTCTGATATCCAGGAACTGAAAGAAGAACTGATCCGGAAGATGCGGGAAGGGGATGAAAGGATCCGGAAAGTCCGGGGCCCCAGACTGCCAAGAAAAGGATAGAGAAAGTTAGGATAAAACTATGATAAAAAAGAAAATATACGGTCTTGCTTTTGGTCTATGCCTCCTGCTTCTCTGGCAGGGGATTGCCATGGCCATCGATGCCGCTTATATCCTGCCATCTCCGATACAGGTTTTGGAACACCTGGCGGAGAATCTGCCGGAGCTGATGCTGGTACATTTCCCTATGACTATGAGAGTGGTCTGTATAGGGACCTTGATCTCCATCGCTCTGGGCCTGTTTCTTGCTGTGCTGATGAACCTCAGCCTGCCTCTGGAGAAAGCCATCTATCCTATCCTGGTCTTCTCTCAGACGATTCCCATCATCTGCCTAGCCCCGGTCTTTGTGCTTTGGCTTGGCTATACGGAGAAGATGCGGATATTTCTGGTGGTATTGATGAGCTTTTTCTCGATCACGGTCAATGTTTTTGACGGATTTAAGGCGGTAAGGAAAGAAAACAGAGAACTGCTGAAGACCTACGGAGCAGGCAGATGGCAGGAATTAATCTATCTGCAGGTTCCCACGGCCCTCCCTTATTTTTTCACCTCACTGAAAGTTGGTGTCCCCTGGGCCATCGTTGCAGCAGCAGTTGCAGAATGGTTTGGCGCACCGGGAGGACTGGGTAATTACAGCCGGATACAGATGATGAGTCTGGATGCGGCAGGTCTGCTGGCTCCTCT
>CADBOX010000351.1 GCA_902796415.1 uncultured Lachnospiraceae bacterium | reverse complement strand
TGCATCAAGCTTCGGGCATCCGATGATCGTAATCTTACCCTTCATGAAATCCTCATGCATATTTGCGTAAGCATATGCCGTACAGTCCGCAGCGATCAGCAGCTTTGCTCCATCGAAAAACGGAGCCTGGGTCGGGATCAGTTTGATCTGGCAGGGCCACTGGCCAAGTCTGGAAACCGGTCTGTTGACAGAACCCGATGCTACCTCATCATTATGCTCAAACCTGGCCATTCGTGAGCCGGGACATCCTCCTTCGTGGTGGTGATTGCTCATCTTTTCCATTACCTTCTTCACCTTCGCTTCCTGTACTGCCTTTTCATCATATTCCGGCGCCTCACGTTCTTCAAATGTGATTGCACCGGTGGGGCATCCGGGCAGACAGTCGCCTAATCCGTCACAGAAATGCTCACGCACCAGCCGGGCTTTGCCATCGACCATGTCGATCGCTCCTTCATGACAGGCACTGGCGCAAAGACCACAGCCATTACATTTTTCTTCATCGATATGTATTATCTTCCGAACCATTTTCGATTCCTCCTTGCTTTTCTTTCTGAGTTCAGTATACACAACTATTTCAACAAAATCTGTATCTGCAGATACACATCTGATATTTTTTGTGTATAATAATATCTATGATAAGGTAAGGAGGATGTATCATGAATTATTCCGTGCTTGAAAACAGTTCTCTGTTTAAGGGAATCCCGTTAAAGGAACTAAAGGAATGTCTGGAGTCTGTGCCCCATCATATCCAATGCTATGAAAAAGATGAGGTGATCTTTCATCTGATGGATCAAGCGCTCCTGATCGGCATCATCCTCGAGGGACGTGTACAGGCCCAAAAATCCTTCCCGAACGGCAGTCAGGTTAATGTCTCTGTCCGTAACCCAGGAGAAATGATCGGACCTGCTGCTGTCTTCTCTTTAAACCGGAGATATCCGTGTGATATTGTCTCCCTTGGGCCGGCTGCTATCCTAATGCTCCATAGAGAGGACTTGCTAACCATTATGCAGAAAGATGTCCGGATCCTGGAAAATTTCACAACAGAGATTGCCTCCGCAACTTATATGTTACAGCAGCGTCTTGAGCTGCTCTCTTATAGCGGTATCGTACAAAAAGCGGCTTTTTGGCTGTTGATGCAGGCTCGACAATCCGGAAGATCAAAGATCAAAATCCCTGAATCTGTATCCAAATGGGCAATGCTCATGAACGTTTCGCGGCCTTCCCTTCACAGGGAAATCAAAAAACTGGATGAGCTGGGAATTATCCGGTATTCACCTCCGGCAATTGAGATTCTTGACGCGGAAGCTCTGGAAGCAATCCTTGGAAACTGACCATCAAAGTACCGGCGGCAGACTTTGTACCTTCTCTAACGCCTCTTTTCCCGGTTCCAGCATCCGAATGGATCCTGCTTTACTGTTATATCGGTAGACATGGTCGGAAAGAAGGTCCTCCCTGTCTACGACGGAAGCGTTGACTTCCTTAACCATATCTGACAAGTCGCGGATGGAAAAGCTGGTGGACCTGGGAACCAGTAAAACCTCATGTCTGGAGGAAGGCAGGATCAGGAAATCCTCTCCGATCATTTCTCTGGCGTCTTTCATGGCTTTCTCAGACAGAATGGCGGCAGCGCCGTCAATCCCGGAAGTGTTGGTCAGCACATATACGCTCTCGGAAGGAGTATACGTCATGTCATCCGGTACTCCGTAACCAAGCAGCACAGAACCCAGATCCCTGCAAATGTATTCCTGATTATCCATGTTGGAACGGGCCGCTTCAAACAGTTCCGCTCTTTCAAATCCATAGGTATCCATCATCCAGGTCTGAAGGGCGAAGCTGGCATCTTCATTTACTTTTACCCGGGGAACAATCGCCAGATCTTCCATCTTTTCAAAAGGAATCGATGAGAGATAATCCTGGTTCATCTTCGCATTGACGACGGTCAGATATAAATGGTTCAGGATGTACTCATGGGAGAAAGGCGGCATATCCGGGACATTCCGGATTCTGTCAGAAATGACCTCTTCCGCCTCCCTGGTCAGGCTGTAAAGGTCTGCCCCATCTTCATATTTCTCGTAGAAATCCTTCAGGTACAGTACTGCCCCCATGGATTTGCCTTCCGGCCGGAAGGAAAGTGCATCCAGACGCTGATTGACCTTAGTCATCTCCTGGGGAAGCACTTCAATCCCGGTTCCTTCCAGAAGTTGTTCTATCCCATGGGTAAACCTGTCTTTAAAATCTTCGTATCGCATCGTTTTACCTCCTTA
>CADBOX010000350.1 GCA_902796415.1 uncultured Lachnospiraceae bacterium | reverse complement strand
AATGGCAATAGATCTGCATTCCAGGTCGCTGTCCTCCTGAGCCACCTGTTCAAGCAGTTCCTGATCATTGACCTTTTTTAAAATGATACGGCAAATCTCAGTATCATCTACAGTCCTTATCATTTCGGTCAGAATATCCTGATTGCGAATATGGCCTACAGCTATTCGACGCATTGCGGCATCGTAATTACCCTTGGCCACTCGGGTGTGGAAGGCTTCGTCACGAATGCATTTCAGCGTTGCCAAACGCACATCAGGGTCATCGCTGTTTTCGAAACGCTCTATCAAAGTGCTATCATCCGTTATCTCCTCTTTCGTATGAGTGTCAGGAAGCGGCTTTTTCTTTATTTCCATTCCTTCATGATCGGCCTTTTGAATAGGACTCTGAGGTGTCTGAGTGTTTTGCAACTGAGATTCAATGTTATTAGTCTGTTTCGAAATCCATACTGCTGGTCGAACTTCAGGAATTGTTCCATCATTAACAGAAAACCCCTCGCAATTGATTACGCCTCGTGCCGTGACAACTACAGCAGCTTTATTCTGTCGTGTAACATTCCGCAGCCACCACGGATGATCTGCGGCCATGTCCTGTGAGGAATAGAACTTAAATCTGTCATTGGAACATGGCTTCTGCCAAACGACAGTCTCCCCCTTAAAGTATTTCATGGCTTCTCTGCAGGAGATCAGGAAAACATAGTCTTCTGTTTCATTTCCTTTTTCGGCATAGTATTCTTCCCATGTAGTTTGATTTTGATAATAGATACCAGGGCTGTCATTTGTAACAGGAAGAATTAATCTACGCTCCTCCTGAGAGAAAACCATAGGATTGTTGTAGAACCAATTACCGTTCAGGTCTGCTCGCAGTTTCGAAACATCCCATGTGGCAGGGCAACTTGAATGATAAGGTCTGCTGCCTAGCAGATTCTCAGCAAGCAACAACATCCTGTCATTTTCTATAGCCAAGACTTTCCACGGAAGAGGCATTCCATTCCATTGGCCAAAAATAATCCTGTCTCCTGTTGTACATTTATCTATATTTTCAATTGTGACAGGTTCTTTTTTCACATTATAGGGCTGAGTGCGTATAAGCTCAGTCTGCTCTTTTGTCGTAGTTTCATCGATTCTGTCTCCAAGGAAGGCCTCAACATATACCTTATCATGGCCTTCATCTCGCGTAGCGCCGCAGCGTTTACACTTGCAGCCATCCCAATCATGCATTTCTGTCTGCTTGGAACCACAACGCTTGCAAACCCCTTTACAAAGATCCCAATCGTGATCTATGTTACGAGTCTTTCCGCATTTTGTGCATTTACAGCCGTCCCAGCTATGACCAAAAATACAGCTTAAACCCATTTTCCCTTCCTCTCTTTCTTTTCCTTGATTCCCGGGGTGTACTGTGATAAGAGTCTACTCCCTCACCCGCCATCCTGGGAAATCTCCTGTCTTCTAGTTGAAAACAAAAATGATTGGTCCATCGTCCTCATAGCAGTTGGGACTGCCATAATTCGGTCTGGGCTGCTTTTATGGGTAGAAAACAACTGCTCCATAATCATCATGCCCCATACATGCCATGTTATCATAATGCGGTCTCAACTCTTCGCCCCGCTTGGTCTCAATTTCCTTCCGGAAGGCTCCTCTCTGATAGAGTCCATGAAGCAGTTTCATTGCTTCCTCGCAAGTGTAATGATTCTTCTTATATGCTTCAGCACTGATATCTGAGAGTATGTTGAGCAATAGCTCTTCATCCCCTGCCTGAATCAAAGCATCATAAACAAAATCGTCACTTCTGAAATTATAAAGCTTATAAACCAATTCCTTATGAAGGGTTCGTCCTTTCAGGTCTTCCAAGGTTAGTCCCCTGACTATTTCCGCCCATTCTGAATTCGACAGCACGACTCCTTTTTCTGGAAAAATCATTTCCTTCAGAGCAAGCACCAGCGCAATCTGTTTCTCTCCATCGGTAATTCTCTCTCTCGCCGTTTCACGTACTACAGCGTTCTTGTCTGAGCTGGCAATTTTTAAGAGGACCTCCTGGTCAGTGAGCTTTGAAGTAGCAGCATCCCGGATTTTATAATCCTCATCCGTCAGTGCCACAGTTGCCAGTGTATCCTGCGCAGTGAGCCTGGCCACCGCTGCAGTTCGAACATCCTTGACTGCATCGCCTAAAGCCACTATCGAAAGAATATCCTGGTTTTCAAGCTTTTTGATTGCCATTATTCGTACATCCGGGATATCGGATTTCTGTGCCAGCTCCTCCAGCACCTTTCGATCCGTCAGCCGTTCCACTGCTGTTACTCTGTAAATCCGGTTTTTTGACTCCCAAGCCACATTAACTAGCAATTTCTGATCGGTCAAACGTGAGAAAATAATATCTGTACCCAAATCGATGAAACAGCCTTCCATTACAATTTTGTACAATTCCTCCTGATCTGTCAGCTTCTTCAGGGCCGCATAACGTCTGCTCCACCAGGCTTTTCCCTTGGAGTTTTCCCTCGCAATCTGCGCCAGCTTTTTCTGATTTTTGCACTCCTCAATATAGGCAAGCGCCTTTTTCTCATCTTTGCCTTTCCAGGAAGGTGTAAACAATCCCATGGTGATCCTCTTTTCCTTGTTCCCGAGTAATTACGTAATCATAATCACATTGTTCTTGATTATAATGTGATTCCAATTATTTTGTTCTTTTGAATTTTTTGGGGGATATCCCTCTTTTATGATTGACCATCTGGATCGTCTTCTTGGAAATATTCATCTCACGGGTCTCATTTCTTTTTCCTGCTGTTCAGTCAGATATTCAACATCGCTTCTCTTCTTTCCCTCCTTACCCAGCCGATCAACGAACATGGTGTAGAGAGAGATATAATTGATAGCTGAGTTGGGATTCATCATAGCCATAACCATCGCAGCAATCATACCGACTAAAAAAGCCGTTCCGCCAATTGTAATAAGAAGGATTTCCACCCCTCCGTACTTCATCCGGTCCAGTGTAATAATACCGGTTATGATCAGAACGCCGATAATACACAATACCAGACCTGCCGCCCCGATGAGAATCATCTTTTTCAGCGTGCGTCTTTGGTTTTCCGCATCACAGTAACGGCAGATTCCACCTCTGTGGTATTGAACATTCTGATAAATGCTTTGTGTCCGGACAAGGCTTGATGTCACCTGCGTGCTGCTTGAGGATATTTTTCTGCCGGTATAGTAATCCACATGAGTATAAGCTCTCCCGCAATGCGGGCAGCACTGGTTTGCCGAGCTGAGGTCATGCACAGTCGTTTGAATCTTTTGCGACATGGTATTCTCCTTTTCATCATTGCGTATTATGGTTCGAAAGCTAACATAGTATCGTCATGACCCATACATGCCATGTTAGCGTAAGCCTCTTTTTTCTTGTGGGTTTTAACCCTTTAATGATTTCATGAAATAATATTTACCTCCAGATCATACTACATAACTTCTGTGCATTGTTTTCTGCGGCTTCCCTAAGCTCCTCCGCTCCCGCTTCCGCTTCAGCGATCCAGGGTTTGCTGCATTCCACCCAGAACGTCTTTTTCCCTTCGTCCCTTTGAGATGCCGGAATCTGTGAGAAAGTGGAAGTGAGATGGGAAGGCCCGTCCACATGCCCGGAAGCTATCATTGTTCCCGTAACCGTATCCCAAAGCTCATAGTCCAGATCTTCAGTATATCCGTAATACTCTGTCATCGCACCGCCCATCACCGGGATCAGTCCATAGGTTCCAGTCCCGCGGAACTGTCCGTTCAGAACCAGGAGAAAAGACGCCGTATTGGGATCTTCCACAGCATGCAGAGGAACAGTATTCCCTGCGTATTCTGAAAGAACATCCATCAGTACTTTCCCCTGACTCAGCTTTTGATTGGCAAGGACAGAATCAGCCGCAGAAACAACAACATAATAACCAGGTCTCGGTTCTGTAGCCCGGAAATCCTTAATCTTCCCGTAAGCTTTGATAAATACGCTTT
>CADBOX010000349.1 GCA_902796415.1 uncultured Lachnospiraceae bacterium | reverse complement strand
TGGAGGACGGATTGCGTAAAAACCATCCCTTTATATCCAAGAGATACAGGAGGCTTGTGGGAAAGGTGACGGATATCACCAAGAGACTGACTCAGAGGGTCTTTGGATACAGTATGAGTGTCAGTCTGGCTGATATGAAATTCATCTGCGGTATGGAACATCTGGTATCCCACAATGCTCTTGAGGATGCCAGAGATTTGTATCAGATCACGAGAACAGTGATGACAAACCGATACAAGAAGACGAAGGTGAGACAGCTCGAGGATTATGTCAATCAGAGAGATAGCTACCACAGACACCGCAGATTCCGCAAATTGTGGCCTTTGGATGATTATCCCAGAAAAAAATCACCGGCATTTAAGGCCGCCAGTGAGAAATACATTCAGACCCTGAAAGAGTTCTACAAAAAGGAAGGGGAGAGTTTGCCTGCTCCTATCCTCGCGATCTGTGATGATATCCGCAATCTCTCCGGCATGGATGCCAGAGATTGCCCGAAGTTGATTGATAATTAATCGGATTTGTTGTACTATATTAGGGTGAGATGATTATCCTATGTGAGGAGGAAAACAATGAAGAAATATGTAGCATTATTGCTTGCACTGACGATGGTTTTTACTATGGCAGGCTGTGGAAAGAAATCAGCGGAATCCGATACCTCTGTGGAATCCGCCACCCATGAAAAAGTGAAAGATGACCGGCTTAAGGTCGGCTTCATTCTGCCGGCTGAAGATGGAGCACCGGACACTGAGGCAAGAATAATGGCAATCCGCAAGATGCAGAAGAAAACAGGGCTGCATGACAGCCAGTTGTTTATTCAGCGGAATGTGGGAAAGGAAGAATGTCCGGAGGAGATCAAAACTCTGGTTAAAAACGGCTGTCAGCTTATCTTTGCGTTGGGAGCCCGATATGAGGAAGCTGTCATCGAAGCAGCGACTGAGAATACAGATGTCTGGTTTTGCCTGGAAGGAGGCAGGGAGAGTATCATGTCAGATCTTCCCAATCTTCATACCTTCAATTCCAGAATCTATGAAGCATATTATGCCGCCGGTGTCATTGCCGGAATGGAACTGAATAACATGCTCAATAAGGGAAAGATATCTCCTTATGACTGCCGGGTAGGATTTGTAGCATATAAAGACTGTGCCGAAACCAATACATGTATCAATGCTTTCTATATTGGAATCCGGGAAGTCTGCTCCCAGTCGACCATCGATGTGCGTTATGTCGGGAAACGTGGCAACTACGATGCAGATGGTGAGGCGGCCAGACAGCTGACTGCTTCCGGTGTGGGAATGATGTGTACCTACATTTATACTTCCGCAGCCGCTGCGGTCTGTGCTGAGCATGGTATTCCCATTATCGGAAACGAGAATAACATCATTGACACTGCACCAAAGCATGCCCTTACCTCTACCTTTACCGACTGGAGTTACTATTACATCGAGGCTGTCAATGCCATGATCGGCGGACAGGTATTGGATAAGGATTTCTGTGGGGGGTACAAAGGCGGAATGGTCCTGCTTACCCAGTTGAATGATGCAGAAATCAGTGATGGAACTGCGGAAAGACTGATGGAAGTGGAGAAAAAACTTCGCGACGGCAAAGTGAAGGTTTTTAAAACAGACAGTTTCACCATCGATGACCAGTCTCTGGAGGCACTCATAAAGAATGGCGGAGATTATAAAAAGTACAAAAAATATGTAAAAAACGGACAGCTGAAGGAGCAAAGCCTCATGTCTTCTCCGATTTTTGATGACCTCATTGACGGGATTACGGTAAAAACCGAAAATTACCTGGAAAGCACTGAAGATGAGAGTGAATCGGAAGGGCAATAAAGTGCCTGCATTCATGAAAGAAACACTTGCCAATCGGCGGCAGGTATGATATGATATCGGAAGTTGTGCGATGAGGAGGTGTGAAAATGATTCGGACAATCTTTACTGTATTATTTATTATCGTATGTATCGCATTAATCGTAGTTGTGTTGATGCAGGAAGGTAAATCTGCAGGATTAGGATCTTTAAGTGGTCAGGTTGACAGTTATGTGAGTAAGAATCGTGGCAGAACAAGAGAAGGAAAGCTGGAAAGAGCAACCGTTATCCTTGGTATCCTGTTCTTCGCACTGGCTATCGGACTTAGTCTTAAAGTTTTTATGTAATTATGATAGAATGCCGTCTCATTACGATATGAGGCGGCTTTATTTCTTATACCCGCCAGCGGGTCTTGAATGTAGAATGAGGGAAAGATGAAGGATCAAGCATTATTTGAACAGAAAAAAGAGAATATTAAGGATATGATTCTTGGAGAAGAATACCGTCCCATGAAGTTCAAAGAGATTGCCTGGCTCCTGGGTGCTTCCGAGGAAGACCGGAAGGACTTAAAAGAAGTCCTGGATGCCCTGGTGGAGGAGGGGAGTATAGAACTTACCGGAAAAGGCAAGTACATGAAACCTCAGAATATAAATGCTGTGGGCATCTTCACAGGACATGTCCGGGGATTCGGTTTCGTTACAGTTTCCGGTATTCCTGAGGATATCTTTGTTCCGGAAGAGTACGTGAACGGGGCATTTCACCAGGATACGGTTCTGGTAAAGATCAAGCCTTATCAGATCCCCGGAAAGAGAAAGGAAGGCTGCATCCTGAAGATTTTGGAGAGAGGATGCAAGGAGCTGGTGGGAACCTTCCATAAGAAGAATCATTTCGGATTTGTTATACCGGATGATTCCCGTTTTGGAAAAGATATCTATATTCCTAAGAAATATACGCTTGACGCACAACAGGATGATAAGGTTGTGATCAGTATCCTTGATTATGGTTCCGACAGGAAGAAGCCGGAAGGTCAGGTGAAG
>CADBOX010000348.1 GCA_902796415.1 uncultured Lachnospiraceae bacterium | reverse complement strand
GCCGTGGAAGGTGTCACGGAGCAGGATGCCAAGATCGCCGGAATTGCCCATGAGAGAGGTAAGGGCGTGATCATCGCCGTTAATAAATGGGATCTGGTGGAGAAAGAGACCAATACCATGCGGGATTTTGAGCGGACAATCCGCAATAAACTATCCTACATGCCTTATGCAGAGATGATCTTCATCTCCGCCGAGACCGGACAGCGCCTTCCCAAACTCTTTGATCTGATTGATGCGGTCATTCAGAACCGGGCTCTTCGTATCCAGACAGGTGTGTTGAATGAGATTCTCACAGAGGCTATGGCGATGAAACAGCCGCCTTCCGATAAAGGCAAGCGACTGCGCATCTATTATATCACACAGGTTTCGGTGAAACCGCCGACCTTCGTTATGTTTGTCAACAGTAAGGATCTGACCCATTTTTCTTACACCAGGTATATTGAGAATCAGATCCGGAATACCTTTGGTTTCCGAGGGACTCCCATAAAGTTTATCTATCGGGAGAGAAAGGAGAAATAATATGAATCATTTCGGTTTTTACCTCTTAATTCTCGTTATCGGTTATTTTTGCGGGTGTATCCAGTCCGGCTACTTTGTCGGAAGAGCAAATGGAATTGACATCCGGGATTACGGCAGCGGGAATGCAGGTTCCACCAATGTGCTCCGCGTTCTGGGGAAAGGCTGGGCGGCAGTAACTTTCCTGGGGGATTTCTTTAAGGGATTTATCCCCGTGATGATCGTCGGCTTGCTGGTTGCCCCCAAGATCCCGGGTGTTGATCCTAAACTGGCCCAGTTGATCATTGGTTTCGGAGCTGTGCTTGGCCATGATTATCCCTTCTTCCTGAAATTCAAAGGAGGAAAAGGAGTTGCTACTTCCGCTGCGGTTATGACCGCATTTGACTGGAGGATGGGCCTGATCAGCGTGATTATCTTCCTCATTGTTCTGGTGTTGACCCGATACGTCTCCCTGGGATCCTGCCTTGTGAGTATCGGCTTCCTGGTAGAGATGGCTATCTTCCAGCATTTCAGACCGGATCTGATGATCATGACATTCCTGTATACTTTCTTTATCATCTATCGTCACCGCACCAATATACAGCGACTCTTGTCCGGAACCGAGAGTAAGATCGGACAGAAAGTAGAGATCAAGAAATAACGTTAAAAAGCTCATGTTTACTCCATAACCGTCATGGTATATGGGAAACATGAGCTTTCTTTTTCTATATGGTCTGAAGATTCTCCCAATCTTCATAAAGTTTTAAAAGTGCTTCTTCATTTTCTTCCAGTCTCGCGGACAATTCCGTCAGTTTCTCTGCATCTGTACTGTTTTCCGGCAGATTTATCTCTTCCTGAATCTTTTCATTTTCCGCTTCCAGCTGGTTGATCTTCTTCTCGGTTTTCTTTAGATCGTTCTCCAGTTTTCTCTGTCTGGCAGCTTCCTCCCTGGATCTGAGCCATTCTTCTTTGGAAGAGAGACCGGTCTTCTCAGTCTCAGATTCTTCTTTTTTGGTCAGATCATCACTGTCCGCTTCGATATTGCCTGCTTCCTTCTGTTCCAGATAATAATTATAATTACCCCGGTAATTAACCATACCGGAGGGAGACAGGTCCAGGATTCTTGTGGCAGTCTGGTTTATGAAATAACGGTCATGGGACACGTACAAAACGGTTCCCTCATAGTCCCTTATAGCGTCTTCCAGGATCTCCCTGGACTGGATATCCAGATGGTTGGTAGGCTCGTCCAATATGATAAAATTTGCGTTGGACAGCATGAGCTTTGCCAGAGATACCCTTCCTTTTTCCCCGCCGCTTAAAGTGCCGATCTGTTGAAACACATCATCTCCGGTAAAGAGAAATGCAGCCAGAACATTTCGGATCTTCAGGTTAGTCAGCTTAGGATAGGCGTCAGAGATCTCCTCAAAGATGGTTTTATCATCATTAAGGACATGCTGTTCCTGATCGTAATAGCCGATAGAGACCTTGGCTCCATAGGCAATCTTTCCCTTATCCGCCCTCAGGTGGCGGTTGATGATCTTGAGCAAAGTGGTTTTTCCGGCACCGTTGGCCCCCAGGATACCAACTACTTCTCCTCGCTTTATCTCCATATTGAGATTGGAGAAGAGATGGTTTTCTCCGAAAGACTTGGTCAGTCCTTCGATGGTCAGTACATCATTTCCACTGATGATCTCAGGCTCCAGCCGGATTTTCATCTTTTGATTTATCATCATTGGCTTCTCCAGCCGGTCAATCTTCTGGAGCATCTTCTCACGGCTCTCCGCCCGTTTGATGGATTTCTCACGGTTGAAGGAACGGAGCTTGGAGATGACCTCTTCCTGATGAGCAATCTCCTGCTGCTGGTTGAGGTACTGCTTCATCTGCGCTTCCCGCTGGGCTTTTTTCTTTTGGGCATACTGGGTATAGTTTCCCAGGAAAACATTACATTCCCCTTGTTCGATTTCAATGACTTTCGTGACCACTTTGTCAAGGAAGTAACGATCATGAGAAACGATGAGAACAGAGCCCCTGTAATTGGATAAGAAAGTTTCCAGCCAGCGGATCGCATCCATGTCCAGATGGTTGGTAGGCTCATCCAGCAGGATAAGGTCCGGCTTGACCAGCAGGATACGACTCAGCGCTACCCGGGTTTTCTGACCGCCGGAGAGGGTATAGATGGGGGTATCGAACTCGGATTCTGTGAAACCAAGGCCTTTTAAGACGCCCACGATCTCACTTTTCCAGGCATAGCCATTGGCATTCTCGTACTGTTGGGTCAGACGGGAGTAGCTGGACATGGAAGCTGCCAGTTCTTCTCCCTGCTGATGGCTGATCTCTTTCTCCAGAGAATGAATCCTCTGCTCCAGCTCTATGATGTCCTTCTTGGCATCCAGCATCTCTTCGTAGATTGTCCTTCTGGAACTCACATCAATCACCTGGGACAGATAAGAGTAAGTCGTGTCCCTCTGGAAGACCACTTCCCCGGAATCTGCTTCGTACTCCCCGGTGATAATCTTGAACAGGGTGGTTTTTCCGGCTCCATTGATGCCGATCACAGCCGCTTTCTCCCCTTCATTTATAAGAAAACTAATATTATTTAAGACATTTTTTCCGCCAAATGCTTTTGAAATCTTTTGACAAGATAGTATCATTTTGTTCCTCCGATGACTTAGCATATAGCCCGATACTCATATAGCATCTCTGGTCATAGATAATAATTCTGCACAACTATATAATATTATCACATATGTATTGGGAAGTAAATCATAGAAAGAACAGGGGTCTCTGAGAGTATGGAATATATATAAAAAAAAGCAAAAATATAATAAAATAAAATGTGAAATATTTGACATAGACTAGGGAGTTTAGTATAATTATACGTAGATTAAAAGGGAATAATTATGAAAGATTCAGAGTCGGTAACGATAGGTACCGGTCTCAAAAGGGGTTTACATGACAGAGAAAAATGAGGTTAGAACAGAGGAGAATAAAGTGATATCTCCTGTGGTGATCAAAAGACTGCCACGATATTACCGGTATCTCGGAGAGTTATTGAAGAACGATGTGATACGGATCTCTTCGAAGGAACTCAGCAAAAAGATGAATGTCACTGCATCTCAGATTAGGCAGGATCTGAATAATTTCGGTGGATTTGGCCAGCAAGGTTACGGATATAATGTAGAGTATCTTTACAATGAGATTGGCAAGATCCTGGGGTTGGATCACATCAATAATATTGTGATTATCGGCGCCGGAAATCTCGGCCAGGCTTTGGCAAATAATCAGGAGTTTGACAGCAACGGTTTTAAGATCATCGGCTTATTTGATGTGAATCCCCGACTGATCGGCATGACTGTCCGGGGTGTAGAGGTCTATGATATCGATGTGTTGGAAGATTTCCTGAAGGAGAATGATGTGATGATCGCGGCATTGACATTGCCGGCTTCCAAAGCCATCAAAGTTGCCGGTGAGCTGGCAGATCTGGGGATTAAGGCATTCTGGAATTTTGCTCCGGTGGATCTGAACCTTCCGGAGGATGTGATTGTGGAGAATGTGCATCTGGCAGAAAGCATTATGACTTTGTCTTACCGGATTCATTCCAAATAATTGTGCGATTTAAGAGGTTGCGGAATGGGAGTATGTCCCCGGTTTCGCAGCCTTTGTTACTGTATAAGACACCGGGATCAGTAAAGCTGAGGATTTCAGAGGATAGAGAAAGGAAGAGACATGAGATACATTGCTTCCAGAGAGGAAATGCAAAGAATAGATGCCTATAGCATACAGGAGATTGGGATCCCCGGGATGGTCCTGATGGAGAAAGCAGCCATGTCCATGGAGGAGGAGATTATCTCCAGATTTGACAATAACACAAGTTTTCTGATCGTGACTGAGAAAGGAAACAACGGGGGAGACGGACTGGCTCTGGGACGTCTTCTTATGGGAAAGGGCTATCAGGTCAGGATATATGAGATTGGAGGAGTCTCCAGTGCCAGTGAATCCTACATGGCACAAAGAAAAATCCTGGACCATCTGGGCATATCGGTTGAAGATCACTTGCCGGAAGAGGAGTTTGATGTGATCATAGACGCTGTATTCGGTGTAGGCCTGACCAGGGAAGTCGCCGGCATACAAAAAGAAGTATTGGAAGAGCTTAATCGCAGAGATTCCTTCCGGATCGCCGTGGACCTTCCTTCCGGTGTGGATGCCGGGACAGGGCAGATTCTGGGTATGGCCTTTATGGCAGATCTGACCATAACTTTCGGTCTTGAGAAACTGGGATTATTACTCTATCCAGGAGCTGCCTGCTGCGGGGAAGTGGCGGTAAAGGATATCGGTTTTCCACAAAAAGCAGTGGAGAAGATCAGCCCGGCGGTCTATACTTTTGAGCCATCTGATTTAGAACGGATTCCTGCAAGAAAACCGTGGTCGAATAAAGGAACTTATGGTAAAGTATTAATGGTAGCCGGGACAAAAAACATGGCAGGAGCCGCCTGCCTTGCCGGGGAGGCAGCTTACCGATCCGGAAGCGGCTTGATCCGGCTTTTTAGCTGTGAGGAAAACAGGGTTATCTTACAAAATCTTCTCCCGGAAGCAATCCTTACCACATATCGGGATGAGGAAGATGCCCTTTCCGGCCTGAGAGAAGCCATCTCATGGGCCAGTGTTATAGGATTTGGACCCGGACTGGGAACCGGACCGCTTACAGAGAGGATGCTTGGTATACTTCTCTCAGAAGGAAATGTACCTCTGGTCATTGATGCGGACGGTATCAATGTATTGGCCCGTCTGAGAGCGGAGAAGTCCCCTATCTGGGAAGAATTCATGAATTACGAGCATGGAATCATACTGACCCCTCACCTTATGGAGATGTCCAGGTTATGTGGGAAGCCCGTGGAAGAAATCCAGGGCAGCTTGATTGATACAGCCGGTAATCTGTCAGATAAGGGTCATGTTGTTGTGCTAAAGGATGTAAGAACCATCGTGTCTGACGGTTCAGCGACCAGTTATCTGAATACCAGCGGAAACCATGGTATGAGTGTGGGCGGAAGCGGGGATGTTCTTACCGGACTGATCTGCGGCCTTCTGGCAGGAGGAGCCGATCTGGCGGAAGCGGCCAGACTGGGTGTATATTGTCACGGTCTGGCAGGAGATCATGCCGCCGAAAAGACCGGATACCATGCACTTCTTGCCCGGGATATCATCGCGGGGATATCGGAAGTATTGCCATAAATTGGGGGTTGAAAATGAACATATACATAACCATTATAATCTTATGTCTTTTGATTTTGGCTGCGGCAGTCTGCTTTATGGCTATCATCCTGATGCGGATGACGGGGGACATGAAGAAGATTGATTTTTCAAAATTCAAAGAAGATGAGGAAAACGAGTACGAGGAAGAAATCATGAATATCGCCCAGGAAGGACACGAGCAAGGGGTAATCCTGGCGGACGAGGCGGAGATGATTTCCAATATCTTCGAGTTCGGGGATATGGATGCAAAAAATGTCATGCGTTTCCGACAGAAGATCGTGGGGATCGAAGCTCATACATCCCTGGAGGAAGCGATTCATTTCATGGTGGACCAGCACTTCAGCCGTTATCCCATCTATGAGGAGGATCTGGATCACATCGTGGGTATCCTGAATCTGAGGGATGCCGTTAAGGTATGGCTGACCGCCCCGGACAGCACTTTGCTGCAGATTATGAGAAAGCCTTTCTTTGTCCATGAAACCATGGATATCAATGAATTGCTGACCCAGATGAAAGAGAACAAAATCCATCTTGCCATCGTTGCCGATGAATTCGGACAGACGGTAGGACTGGTAACCATGGAGGATATCCTGGAGACGATCGTGGGAGATATCCTGGATGAGTATGACGTGGAAGATGTGGAGATCATCCGGTATCCTGAGAAAGATGAATTTATCGCCAGCGGTATGATCCGCCTGGATGATCTGGAAGAAGAACTTGGTATCACCTTTGAGACGGAGGAATTTGAGACATTGAATGGATTCCTTATCAACGAGCTGGGCCATCTTCCGGAGCCTGGTGAAGAAGTGAAGGTTCACTTTAAAGGATATGTTTTCCGCACAAAAGAACAGAAAGATAAGATCCTGCGTCAGATTCATATCAAAAAAGAAGAGAAAGAAGAAGAGAAGCATGAAGATTGAGAAAGCTGATAAGATGAAGGGCTTTGAAGCCGGCATCTTTACCATATTAAACGAAAAGAAACTGGAGGTGGAGCGAACCGGGCGGAAAATATATAATTTTTCCATCGGAACACCGGATTTTAAACCATTTCCCCATATCATGAAGACAGTCTCAGACGCCTGTCTTAAGCCGGAGAATTACAAGTATTCCATCACAGATATGGAGGAATTGGTGGAAGCTGTACAGTACCGATATCGGAAGAGATATGGCGTGGATCTCCGGAAAGATGAGATTATGTCGATTTACGGATCCCAGGAAGGGATGGCGCACATCCTTCAGCCACTGATCAATCCCGGTGATGTGGTGCTCCTGCCCAATCCGGGTTATCCTATCTTCTCCATGGGGGCATATCTGGCCCAGGCTGACCAGTGGTATTATCCCCTGACTCCGGATAAAAATTATCTCCCGGACTTTAAGGAGATTCCGGAGGATATCAAAAAGGCTGCCAAGGTCATGGTGGTATCCTATCCGGCAAATCCTCTCTGTGTGACAGCTCCCGATTCATTTTACGAAGAATTGATAGCTTTCGCAAAAGAGAATGAGGTAATCATCATTCATGATAATGCATACTCGGATATCGTGTATGACGGAAAACCGGGAAAATCTTTCCTATCATTTCCGGGAGCGAAAGACGTGGGAGTAGAATTTTATTCCCTGTCCAAATCCTTCAATTATACGGGAGCCCGTATGTCATTTGTTCTTGGAAATCATGAGATTGTGGATCTCTTCAAGACCTTCCGCTCTCAGATTGATTACGGGATCTTCTACCCGATTCAGATGGGTGCCATCGATGCCCTGACGGGTGACTATGACCAGGAAATCCGCGAGCAGTGTGCTGAATATGAACGAAGAAGGGATGCTCTCTGTGACGGATTTACCGAGATCGGTTGGCATATACCTAAAAGCCAGGGAACTATGTTTGCCTGGGGACCAATTCCGGACCAGTACGATGATTCCAATAGTTTCGTACTGGATCTGATCGAGAAGACCGGTGTGATCTGCACACCGGGAAGCAGCTTCGGAAGCCTCGGTGAGGGCTATGTACGCTTTGCCCTGGTACTTCCGCCGGAGGAGATCGCCGAGGCTGTGAGAGCCGTGAAAGAGAGCGGGATCCTCTCAAAATAACCGTTTACCTTATATATTGGTTATGGTATAATATATAAGATTTTCTGGAGATCCGGAAAATAATTTGAATATATAGAGTGAGGAGAATTGATATGTCAGGACATTCAAAATTTGCAAACATTAAGCATAAAAAAGAGAAAAATGATGCAGCAAAGGGAAAAATCTTTACTGTGATCGGACGTGAGATTGCCGTTGCTGTAAAAGAAGGCGGAGCCGATCCGGCGAACAACAGCAAGCTTCGTGATGTGATTGCCAAGGCGAAAGCCAATAACATGCCCAATGATACCATCGAACGTGGAATCAAGAAGGCAGCCGGAGATGCCAATTCCGTAAACTATGTGCAGAATACTTATGAGGGCTACGGTCCAAGCGGCACAGCAGTGATCGTGGAGACTCTTACAGATAACAAGAACCGTACAGCAGCCAACGTACGTGCTGCATTCTCCAAAGGAAAAGGAAACATCGGAACCAGCGGATGTGTGTCCTTCATGTTCCAGAAGAAAGGACAGATCATTATCTCCAAAGAAGAGTATGAGACAGACCCGGATGAATTCATGATGATTGCATTGGATCTGGGAGCTGAGGATTTTGTGGAAGAAGATGACAGTTACGAAATTACCACAGATCCGGATGCATTCAGTGAAGTCAGGGAAGGCCTTGAGAAGGAAGGCGTACCTATGGCATCCGCAGAAGTAACCATGATCCCGGATACTTATGTTACTCTGTCTGATCCGGATGATATCAAAAATATGAATCGTATCCTGGATCTCCTGGAAGGAGATGATGATGTGCAGGCAGTATATCATAACTGGGAAGAGGATGATGAATAGTTCACCAACTTTTCACTGTTTGAAAAGATAGTCTTAAGTATTCTTTGCTTTTTTTGTAAGGCGAATGTAGTATGATTTCTCTATCTTAAGGAATCAGAGTGTTCCTTTAGATGTTGTGTGAGGAAGGAGGTATTCATTATGTATGGATATGGATACGGAATGGGTTATGGCTATGGTTACAGCTGGACTTATCTTCTCGTAATCGTCGGTTTGATCATCTCCATGGCAGCTTCTGCGAAAGTCAGGAGCACATATAGTAGATATGCCAAGGTAAGAAGCAAGAATGGGATTACTGCAGCCCAGGCGGCACAGACCATTCTCCAGGGTGCAGGAATCTATGATGTAAGGATTGAACACATCGCAGGAAATCTGACGGATAATTATAATCCTACTACAAAAGTCCTGAATCTGTCGGACTCCACCTACGGATCCACTTCGGTGGCAGCCATCGGTGTGGCAGCTCACGAGTGCGGACATGCGATCCAGCACCAGACCAATTATGCACCATTGAATATCAGAGGTGCCATGGTACCTGCAGTTAATATCGGCAGTACCATCTCTATCCCTATGATACTGATCGGTGTGCTTTTAAGTTACAATCAGACATTGATTACTCTGGGAATCGCTTTGTTTTCTCTGACATTATTGTTCCAGCTGGTGACTCTGCCGGTGGAATTTGACGCATCAAACAGAGCTCTTCGGATCCTGGATAATTCGGGACTTCTGGATACGCAGGAAGTCTCCCAGGCTAAGAAAGTTTTATCTGCAGCGGCCATGACCTATGTGGCAGCAGCGGCAGTTTCCGCTCTTCAGCTTCTGCGTCTTGTCCTTATATTTGGCGGGAGAGGTAGAAGAAATTGAGGACTCTGAAGATTGTCTGTGTCGGTAAGATAAAAGAAAAATACTTCAACGAGGGAATCAATCTCTATGGAAAACAAATCAGGAGATTGGTTCCCCTTGAAATTCTGGAATGCCCGGATGAACCGACACCGGAAAGAGCATCCGCCGCACAGGAGGATGCGATTCGCCATAAGGAAGGCAGAAGAATCTTACAGAAGATCCAAAGGGATGATCATGTGATTGCTCTATGTATAGACGGCAAGGAGTATTCCAGCTCTGCCTGGGCTTCCCACATGAAGAAAGTCATGAATAACCTTCCAGGTTCCCTAGTATTCGTAATCGGAGGATCCCTGGGTTTATCTGATGAAGTGATTCAAAGAGCTGATGAAAAACTCAGTTTTTCATCCATGACATTTCCACATCAGATGATGCGGATGATACTCTGTGAGCAGATTGCCAAAGCATTAAAAATATAATCTTGTATTGTATTTCATTTTGTGTTATACTATTTTTTGCTGATTTGGTAATAAATTATCTCCATGCCATCTCAGTTATGGATCAGTAGCTCAGGGGATAGAGCACCAGTTTCCGGAGCTGGGTGTCGGGGGTTCGAATCCCTCCTGGTTCATTTCCTTGATTGCCCTGAAACCCTTTATTTATGCGGGTTTCGGGGTTTTTTATTTTTACCATTTGGGTGTCAGTTTGGCCTTTTCGGGTGTCACTTTTTTAATGAGGTGACACCCGGTTTTTTTTCACCGATTTTTTCTAACTGATTGAGAATTTCCTGG
>CADBOX010000347.1 GCA_902796415.1 uncultured Lachnospiraceae bacterium | reverse complement strand
CGTTCTTATGGTTATCAAGAACTACACAGGTGACGTTATGAACTTTGAGCTTGCAGGCGAGCAGGCTGAAGATGATGATGATATCAAAGTTGCTAAAGTAGTTGTAAACGATGATGTAGCTGTAGATGGCTCCTTATATACAGTTGGACGTCGTGGTGTTGCAGGTACTGTATTTGTTCACAAATGTGCAGGTGCTAAGGCTGAGGCAGGCGCTTCCCTCGAAGAAGTACAGGCAGCAGCTCAGAAGGTTATCGATAATGTCAGAACCATGAGTATGGCCATCAATCCATCCACTGTTCCGGCAGCAGGTGTTCCCGGATTCGAACTGGGTGAGGACGAAATGGAAATCGGTATCGGTATCCATGGTGAGCCCGGCGTTAAGAAGATGAAACTGGAACCGGCTGACAAGATCGTTGATATGATGTTAGATAAGATTCTTGGTGATCTTGATTACACAGGATCTGAAGTTGCAGTTATGATCAATGGCTGCGGCGGAACTCCGCTTATGGAATTATATATTGCCAACAATCGTGTAAATGATGTTCTTACTGAGAAAGGCATCAAGATCTATAAGACATACGTTGGTAACTTCATGACATCAATCGAGAGTGAAGGTTTCTCCATCTCCGTTCTGAAACTGGACGATGAGCTCAAAGAACTCCTGGATGCTCCGGCAGATACTCCTGCATTCAAACAGTTCTAATCTGACATCACTTCAGATTGAATAAAAAAGATGGATAGCTATATCCGATAAGAGAAGATTTGAATCTTTATTCACAAAACATCCATCTCATCCTGAATCATCATGAGATGGATGTTTTTCATCAATTATCTTTTGATAAAGAAGGAATATATTATGGCTGATAAAGCAAAATTACTTGAAATATTAGACAGAGTTATCCAGGATATGGATGAACAGAAATTATTTCTTACAGAATTGGACAATGTGATTGGTGACGGTGACCACGGAATCAATATGGACAGAGGTTTTCAGGCAGTTAAAAAACAGATGCCCACCTACGCTGATCTTGAAGTAGATGGCATCCTCAAGGATGTTGGCAAACAGTTGATGAAGGTTGTTGGCGGATCTGCCGGTCCTCTCTATGGCTCCGCATTCAAGAAATCCGGTGTTTACCTCAAAGGTAAAACTGAAATCACCATGGATGATTTCATCGGTATGATGGATACTTCCATCGAGCAGATCCAGAAGCTGGGTCATGCTGTGGAAGGCGAAAAGACCATGCTGGACGCCATGATTCCTGCAACAAGAGCCATGAAAGAATCCTACGCAGCAGACGGCGATTACAAAAAAGCTTTGGAAGCCGGAGTTGCTGCCGCTGAAGCAGGCGTGGAATACACCAAGACAATCATCGCGACAAAAGGTCGTGCCAGCTACCTTGGTGAGAGAAGTATCGGACACCAGGATCCCGGTGCCACTTCCTTCACTTTTATGCTTAAGGACGTTTCTGAGTTAGCTTAGGAGGAGATATAATATGGTAGGTATCGTGATCGTTTCTCACAGCCAGAAGCTTGCAGAAGATATCGTAGATCTTGCCCACCTCATGGCTGCAGACGCTCCTATGCGTGCTGCAGGCGGTATGGAAGACGGTGGTTTTGGAACCAGTTATGACAAGATTGAAACTGCCATTGAAGACATTTATACCGATGATGGTGTAATTGTCCTCATGGATCTCGGAAGTGCTGTTATGACAACCGAAGCTGTGCTGGAAGATCTGAAAGATGATGATAAACTTGTTGAAATGGTTGACTGTCCTATCGTAGAGGGAGCCATCGCAGCATCTGTTGTAGCTTCAGGCGGAGCTTCTATCGAGGATGTAATTGAAGCTGCCAAATCTGCGCGTGAGATGAAAAAATTCTGATTTTCAACTCTTTTATATTCAATTTCTAACTAAAAAATCCCCTGTGAATGAATTTTCATCCACAGGGGATTTTTTGATTATAATTTTACTCCACGGTACCCAGTTCTGTGTAGATCATCCCATGTTTTCCTCTCTCCGATCGAAACAGGGAAATCCTCTCTACGGAAATCTCCTTCTGAGGTACAATAATCGGCACACCGTCAACACCTTTTGGGAAAGAAACCTTACGCATCAAAGTAATATGAGGTGAGAATTTCTTCCGGTCATAGGGGATACCCCATTCGGCCAGATTTCTGCGCAGCCGTTTGACATAAGCTGTCAGAGCAGGATTGTCGGTAATCCTTGCAAAAAACATATCCCGAAAATGCTGCAGACCATCCAGTTTCAGAACAAACGGCTCAAAGGCCACGTGATGCATGATATCCAGGATTTCTTCCGGATTCCTGTATTCCCCGATGAAAGCTAAAGTCATATGGAGATTTTCCTGGGGAGTAAATCTTCCTCTGACCCCACAGTCTTTCAGTTCTTCCTGCAAACCGGTAAGGGTGTTTATTATATCCTTCTCAAATTCTAAAGCTATGAATAATCTCATGATCAGAATGTAACGACGGTAGGTTCCTGGGTAAAGGAACTGAAGGTTGCAACCGCATCTTTAAGATAAAATACTTCCGTGTTCTCATCCTCTGCAGAATACATAGCCTGAAGAGAAGGATAAGCATCCAGCATTGATTTCTTCGCTTCGATGCGGGGATCTTCTACCAGCGTGCCGGCGACTCTCAGCCAGTCTCCGCCCTTGCAGGCACAGATTTCTACCTTAGGATTAGCATGAATCTGTTTTGAGACATCTTTTACTTTACCTGTCTGTATATAGAGTTTACCCTCAAAAATATGCGCCGTTCCAAAAGGTCTGACACGTGCCTGATCACCGTCAATAGTTGCCAGATAATAGATGCCTGCTTCCTTTAAATAATTCACTACTCTTTCCATCCTACACTCCTCCATTTTCTGAATATTTTATCAATAGTTACTTCTATTCTTCCTATCAGCATTGCTGATCCGAATGAATTTACATGATATGTGAATCATACAAAGTTACAAAATGTACTCCATATATTTTTTCTGTATCCGGAAACCCATCTTTTCATAGAAATGCTCTGCAGTTTCATTTCCTCTCCATACATTCAGAGTAATCTCATAGCAGCCCAGTCGTTTGGCTTCTGACCTGATATGGGAAAACAAGCTCTCTCCAATATGTTGTCCCCGGAAACATTCATCAACACATAAATCATCGATATAAATCGATGTGAAAGGAACCAGATTCGCGGAATCCGCCTGTTTATGAAACTCACAGAAAGCATAACCCATAAGAATGTCGTCGTCCCCTGCTGCCACGAAGATCTTTCTGGACGAATCGTCCAGGATGGAAAGCAACTCAT
>CADBOX010000346.1 GCA_902796415.1 uncultured Lachnospiraceae bacterium | reverse complement strand
TGTCATCAAGGCCAAGGTTGGCTCTAAGACATTAAAATGTAAGGTGAAGGTGTTCGGCCTGAATTATGCTTATTATACTTTAAAAACGGTGGGAAGCACCAAGACCCTGAAAGTGACAAACGGAAAGAATACAAGCTGGAAGAGCAGCAATCCAAAGGTTGTCACGGTCAACAACGGCAAGATAAAAGCGGTGGCCAGTGGAACTGCCAAAATTACATGTAAGACAAGAGGAGTCAAGCTTATATGTAAAGTGTATGTGCCAAATGTGAATGTCACCACAAAACGGCTGGAAGTAGGGGAATCCTTTAACTTCATGGTTTCAAATACCAGGAATAAAGCGACCTATTCATGCTCTGATTCTACTGTTTTATCCGTGAATACAAAAACCGGAGCATGTCGGGCACTTTCCCATGGATCTGCTTATGTATTTGGAAAGGCTGATGGTTATACTTATTATTGCTATGTCATAGTTACCAAACAAGGAGATATCGTGACTCCACTCTCTATGATCAGTTCGAATACAAAAGGCGAGACATATCGCCAGGATGTCAACACAGCGAAAGGATATCGGACCTTTACGGTATTCCATCAGACATCAACAAACGGTTTTAAGACAAACACCATCACTCAGGAAGTGATCGATTATACAACACCAACAACAGAAGCAAGTACGGAAACCCAGCCGACTACGGAGACAGGAAGTACGACTGAGCCTACGGATCCTACGAATCCTACGAATCCTGAGAATCCGACGGATCCGGTTAATCCGGTTGATCCGGTTGTTCCGGAACCTGTTATTAAAACTTATACCTATAATGTAAAGAATTACATCAGTAATCATGGCTGTGCTGCCTGCGCCACCACCTGTGTATTAAGTGGTTATACCAATGAACCGCAGACACCGGTTAACACAGTCCAGAACCTGGAGTTTGGAGCTCTCGGGTTCAAGAACTGGGATAAGAACTATTCCAAAAAAGAAGATGATCAGATGCCCATTGCCCTGTATGGTATCCAGCAGGTTTTGGAGAAAAACGGAATCCCCAATCAATATATCCGTACCTACAGCCGGCCGGATGTTCTGACGCACATCAGGGATCATCTGCTTAAGGGTAAGCAGGTTGTGATTGCTGTCGGCGCAACCAGATATGACGGGATTAAGGATAAGCGCTGGACAGGCGGCAGACATACCATGGTACTTCTTGGTATGACGGATAATTATAAGGTTATTGTTGCGGATTCCGCCGACCGGGCCAGCACCTTCGGCAATATGCGCAGAATTAAAATAGTGGATCTGACGGATGTATGCGGTTATATGTTCAGGACCACCAAGACCTCAGGGTCCAATCTTACATATCCATACTATACCAATTATCAGTACTGCGGTGGTTATATCCTTGTAGATACAGAATAGTAAGTAAGATAGTCATTAACAATTATCGTGCCCTGATGTGGATCATATAAAGATTCATGATGACAAATCAGCCGATCCTGTGTTATACTTGAAAACGAAAGAATTAAAGAATAAAATTTCATGATTTCGTATTTTCGGATTTTTTCGTGATCCGGGAGAGTCATGAAAACGGGAGGGGAGTTAGAAAAAGTGGAAAAGAAAAATATCGACTGGGGTAACCTTGGATTTGGTTACATACCGACAGAGTATCGATTTGTATCTAATTATAAAGATGGAAAATGGGATGATGGGGAGCTGACCACAGATTCCACCGTCACTATTTCCGAGTGTGCAGGTGTCCTTCAATATGCTCAGACCTGCTTTGAAGGGCTGAAAGCCTACACCACGAAGGATGGAAAGATCGTCTGTTTCCGCCCTGATCTAAATGCAAGTCGAATGGCCGATTCTTGCAAACGTCTGGTAATGCCCGTATTTCCTGAGGAGAAATTTATAGAGGCAGTGGTTAAAGTAGTAGAAGCCAACGCGGCATATGTACCTCCTTTCGGATCCGGAGCCACCTTATATATCCGTCCCTACATGTTTGGAAGTAATCCCGTCATCGGGGTTAAACCGGCAGATGAATACCAGTTCCGTATCTTTGTCACACCGGTAGGCCCATACTTTAAGGGCGGTGCAAAACCCATCACCATCCGTGTGAGCGATGTGGACCGTGCTGCTCCACATGGTACCGGCCATATTAAGGCTGGCCTGAATTATGCCATGAGTCTGCATGCCATCACAGATGCCCATGCCCAGGGATACGATGAGAATATGTATCTGGATCCCCAGACCAGGACTAAAGTGGAAGAGACCGGTGGTGCCAACTTCATCTTTATCACAAAAGACGGTAAGTTTGTGACACCTAAGTCCGACAGCATCCTTCCTTCCATCACCCGTCGTTCCCTCATGTATGTGGCAGAGCATTACCTTGGACTCACCGTGGAACACAGGGAGGTTTATTACGATGAACTGAAAGACTTTGCTGAGTGCGGCCTTTGCGGTACTGCAGCAGTCATCTCCCCGGTTGGCAAAGTCGTCAATCCACAGACCGGTGAGGAGATCTGTTTCCCGGCTGGTATGGAAGATATGGGACCGACCACCAGAAAACTCTATGAGACCCTCACAGGAATCCAGATGGGTGAGATTGAAGCACCTGAGGGCTGGATCAAAGTGATCGCAGAATAATTTATCATCCAATGACAGACAGGAACCGTTGTTTTTTCACAACGGTTCTTTTTTTTGTGGGTTTCCTGCCCGATTTATGTTATACTTAAACTGTTATAGTATGGGCGATCAAACCTTCCCTGTGAAGGGCGCATGAATGATAAATGGAGGTTATACCTATGGCAGACACAAGAATCATTACAGAATACGATCAGTACCTTTTTGGTCAGGGAACTCATTATGATCTATATGAAAAACTGGGTGCCCATGTAGATACCCAGAATGGAGAAGAGGGGATATATTTTGCTGTCTGGGCCCCAAAAGCAAAAGCGGTTTCCCTGGTGGGAGACTTTAACGATTGGGATTCCAAGGCTAACCCCATGGAGCGGATCGAGCCCATGGGAATCTACCAGACCTTTGTTCCCGGAATGAAACCGGGGGTTGTATATAAATACTGTGTCAGACCTGAGAAGGGAGAGCCGGTGCTGAAGGCAGACCCATACGGTGTGCAGGCTGAACTCCGCCCAAATAATGCTTCCATCGTAACGGATCTTTCCAAGCTAAAATGGCATGATAAGAGGTGGATGACAAAACGGCAGAAGTTTGATGAGAAGAAGAGTCCGATTTTTGTCTATGAAGTACATCTTGGCTCCTGGATGAAACATCCGGTGGAGGATCCGGAGAAAGAGACGGGATTTTATAATTACAGAGAAGCGGCAGAGCGTCTGGCGGATTACGTGAAAGATATGGGTTATACCCATGTGGAATTGATGGGTATTGCGGAGCATCCCTTTGACGGTTCCTGGGGATACCAGGTGACAAACTATTTCGCACCGACTTCCCGATACGGAACACCGGAAGATTTCCAGTATTTTGTGGATTATCTCCATCAGAAGAACATCGGTATCATCCTTGACTGGGTTCCTGCCCATTTCCCAAGGGATACCTTCGGCCTGGCAAGATTTGACGGCAGCCCGCTCTACGAGTACGCAGATCCCAGAAAAGGGGAACATCCGGACTGGGGTACCATGGTCTTTGATTTCGCCAAGAATGAGGTGCGTAATTTCCTGATCTGTAATGCCCTCTACTGGATCGAGAAATTCCATATCGACGGAATTCGTGTGGATGCCGTAGCCTCCATGCTTTATCTCGATTATGGTCGTGAAGCCGGCAACTGGGTACCCAATGAGCACGGCGGAAATGAGAACCTGGAGGCCATCGAGTTCTTCAAACACCTGAATAATATCATCAAGAAGAGAAACCCGGGAGTTCTGACTATCGCCGAGGAATCCACCGCATGGCCTAAGGTGACAGACAAGGCAGAATACGGCGGACTTGAATTCAGTCTGAAATGGAACATGGGATGGATGCATGATTTCCTGGAGTACATGAAACTGGATCCATATTTCAGAAAATATAATCACAACAAGATGACCTTTGCCATGATGTATGCCTATGCGGAGAATTACATGCTGGTATTATCCCATGACGAGGTGGTTCATCTGAAGTGTTCCATGTTGGAAAAGATGCCCGGATACCCGGATGACAAATTTAAAAACCTTATGGTGGGATATGCATTCATGATCGGACATCCGGGAAAGAAGCTCCTCTTCATGGGACAGGATTTCGGACAGCATCGTGAGTGGAGCGAGGCGAGGGAACTCGATTGGTTCCTTCTCCAGGAGGACAATAACCGCAACCTGCAGAATTTCGTCCGCCATCTGGCCCACTTATATACCAAGAACAAATGTCTGTATGAATCTGACACCATGCCGGAAGGATTCGAGTGGATCAATGCAAACGACGGGGACCGCAGTATCTTCTCCTTTGCCAGACATTCGGCAAATGGCAGGAACAATCTTCTGTTCGTCTGCAACTTCACCCCGATCGCCCGCCCGGATTACAGGGTAGGAACCACCTGCCAGAAGAAACATACCCTGGTTTTGAACAGTGATTCCAAAGATTTTGGCGGCAGCGGTGCCGAGAGACCTGAATTCTACAAACCGGTCAAGCAGGAGTGCGACGGCAAAGAATTCTCCATCGCCTACGACCTGCCGGCTTACGGTGTTGCTGTATTTAAATATTGATTATGACGATAGATTTATATCTCAAGAAGCATAATCACTCCTGCTATCTGGAGTACGGAGAGGAGATTTTCTCCCTGCTGGATCAGCCCTGTCTGCAGGTCAGGATACATAGCCCGGAGGGTAACAAAAGAATCTACCCCGTATTCCAGCAGAATGCCATGGTCTATGGTGATTACAGTGATTATATGAGGATGCATGGGTGCGCCTGCTGTTCCCTGACCTCGGTGCTTGCTGCCATGCGCAGGAGCAAGGCAGGCTTCATGCCCCAGGATACGATCCGGATTGTGGAGAAGGAGTACCTTCCCAGGTGGGATTACGAAAAAAACTATTCAAAACCTGTGTCCAGGCAGATGCCGGTAACCCTGTATGGAATCAGTCAGATCCTGAAGAAGGAATCCATCCAGTGCAACTATGTGATGCACTTTGAGAGAAAGACCGCCATGGATGTGATCGACCGCCATCTGTGTTCCGGCAATCCGGTGATCTTTGAAACCAGCAGGATCCGGTATAAAAAGAACCTGCCGGTTAGTTTCAATGACAAAAAATATGCCGGATCCTATCATACGATGATCATGCTGGGATACGACAGGCAGGGAAAGGTTATCTTCACGGATTCAGCCACCAGATCCTGGGCAGGAGACAGGCAGAGGCTTAAATGGGCAGATTTGTCCGAGCTGATGAATTACATGTTTCCACAGAAGAACACAGAGAGCAATCCGGTCTATTTTCAGAAGAGAAAGAATACCGGCGGATTTATCCTGGTGTACGCCTGGGAGAAGATCGAGAACATGATTCAGAAAAACATTGACAAATTGACATTTATTCCTTACAATTAGTTGCATTATCAATTATAGAAAGAGGTAAAAAGAAATGGGAGTTTATGAAGAACTGGTTGCAAGAGGGTTGATCGCCCAGGTGACAAATGAAGAGGAGATCAGGAAGATGATCAATGCCGGAGAGGCAACCTTCTATATCGGATTTGACCCCACCGCAGACAGTCTTCATGTAGGACATTTTATGGCACTGTGCCTGATGAAACGTCTCCAGATGGCAGGAAATAAACCGATTGCCCTTCTGGGTGGAGGAACCGGTATGATCGGTGATCCCTCCGGACGTACGGACATGCGCCAGATGATGACAAAAGAAACCATTGACCATAATATAGAGTGTTTCCGCAAGCAGATGAGCCGCTTTATCGACTTTTCCGACGGAAAAGCATTACTGGTCAACAATGCGGACTGGCTCCTGGACCTGAATTATGTGGAACTTCTCCGTGAAGTAGGAGCATGTTTCTCTGTAAATAATATGCTGCGTGCAGAGTGCTATAAGCAACGTATGGAGAAAGGCTTGTCCTTCCTTGAGTTCAACTACATGATCATGCAGAGCTACGACTTCTATGTATTGTACCAGAAATACGGCTGTAATATGCAGTTTGGCGGTAATGACCAGTGGAGTAATATGTTGGGAGGCACGGAGCTGATTCGCCGTAAACTGGGGAAAGATGCCC
>CADBOX010000345.1 GCA_902796415.1 uncultured Lachnospiraceae bacterium | reverse complement strand
TGCTGCTGCTATCATGGGCTGCCGTGGACAGGAAGTTGGCGTTAAGGATTATCAGTTCTACTCCCTCTATGAGAGAAAGAGAAAGAACGTAGACTGGAACGAAGTAGTTGATCAGTACATCCAGGCGAATGGTCCGCTCGTAGAACTCGGTCAGTTCACACCTCCTCGTCGTAAGGGTATCCAGCAGGGTGGTAACATCGGTCACTCCCCTACTTTCGGATTCACTTGCCAGATCGCAGAAGTTACTGTTGACCTCTATACTGGTAACGTACATGTTGACAAGATCACTGAAGCTGGTGACCTTGGTCAGCCGATCAACCCTATGTCCTGCGAAGGTCAGGTACATGGTTCTATCCAGATGGGTATGGGTCACGCTCTCCTCGAAGAGATGAGATATGCTGATGACGGCCGTCTCCTCAACCCTTCATTCCACGACTATAAGCTCGTTGGTACAATGGATATTCCTGAAATCGATGCTACTATCGTTGAATCTTATGACCCTTCAGCTCCTTACGGTGCTAAGGAATCCGGCGAAGGTCCTGTACAGCCTACTCCTTCTGCTGTATTCAACGCTGTATACGATGCAATTGGTTTCAGATGCACAGAGCAGCCTCTGACTCAGGAAAAGGTTCTCAACTACCTGAAGTCCATTGGCAAGAACCTCTAATAGATATTGAAAACCCTTATCAAGGGATAGATATCCGGAGCGCGGCAGATTTCTGCCGCGCTCTTTGTTTATGGGATGTGAGTGTCTGCTTGCAGTTTATAATCAATACACTTGTTAAATAATTCTTTAGTATCTGTAAATATTGACTTTAGTGTGCTTCTTGGTTATTATTCTATCAGTGTGTTTAAGAACTGGCCTTGAACAGTTCCTGACCAGATGATTCTTCAGTACTGATTTGAAGGAATATATATAGATAACAGCAAGAGGAGCTGGTAAACGAATGAGTAATAATCCATATAAAACGCGTGAAGGCGGAGCCACCGTAACAATTTTTGTCCCTTATGACTGTCAGAATAATTGTCCGTTTTGCATTAATAAAGAGGAATACGGTGATATGACGGGCTTCAGTGAAGAAAAAATCATTGAAAGCATTCATACTATGCATGAGATTACACCGAAATGTGATTTTGTTTTTACCGGTGGTGAACCATTCGCCAATCTGGAATCTTTGCAGCGGATGATTGATCAGATTCCAAATACGCACAGGCTTTTCATTAATACGACGTTTCCTGTATTTGCAGATCGTACACCGCAGGACATGCTGGACTTTTGTGAGCATAATAAAGACAAGATTACCTGCATAAATATATCCAGACATCTTGTCCATTATGTTGAGGAATCTCCTGATGAACTTGTTGCGCAGATTCCTGTTCCGGTACGTATTAATTGTGTATTGTATAAGAATTATCCAAGAGAAAGACTGATTGAGTATCTTGATCGATTCAACAAGTATAGAATTCCGATTCAATTCCGTTTTGATTATACGGATACAACGCCAGAGAATCTTTATGACAGGGAGCACGATATGATCTATAAGGATTTGTGTGAATTCTGTCATTATACCGGACTGGACGGATGTCGTATGCGCTGTGGTTTCCACTATGATTATAAGGATCTGGAACTGACTTATCACAAAACGCTTCCTTATTCCACTATTGTCGAAGAAGGAGATGACGGGGTGACCTATGATATTCTCTACGATATCCTGATTAAACAGAACGGTGATATTCACGGAGATTGGGATGGAAAAATCCTGGATGTTGACAAGTACAGACAGGTAACTTATGAGCCATATGATCTTAGATGGATCGAAAGAGTATAAGCTGATTCTATGCTCAACCTAAATTGCAACGTATGGAAATTCTGCATTCAACATGACCGTTTTGAATGGGGCTCCCCTCGTCGGCAACGATGATCCGTTCTGGTTCACGGAGGTGTATCGACGGGGAAACTCACCATGCATTGATGCTGATACGGGCAGCGTTTCTTCATGATACAGCGATTTAGTTAGAGATTGAAATACTATATTATCTTTTTTACAATTCAATGGCTTAAAAAAATCAGACCATTGTATCCGGTTCGATACAGTGGTCTGTTATTTGTACTCAGATCTTTTGTTATAAATCATATAGTCTGATTTTTCACAAATTGAAAAGCCGGGTGTTGAAAATATTGTCGTATTATCATACAATAGGCGTGTTGCTTTGATATATATATTTTAATAATGGAATCGAATTACGTTTAGTGTTTCGGAGGGGTTCTGGATTGAAAAAAGAAACGATAAAGACAGAAGATTCAGTAGGACAATTACTGGCCCATGATATTACCAGGATCGTACAGGGTGATTCCAAGGGACCGCTTTTCAGAAAAGGCCATCGAATTGAACCTGAGGATGTTGATAAGCTTCTCGATGTGGGTAAAAACAATATATATATCCTTACATTGGAGGATGGAGACGTTCATGAAGATGATGCAGGCAGACGGCTTGGCGCGGCGATCAGCGGACCAGGTACATATTGTAAGGAACCAAAAGAAAGCAGAGTGAATATCTTTGCGGAATATGACGGATTGTTGAGAATCAATACGGAAGCAGTATATAAGATTAATAATCTTGAAAATTCTCTATGTGCGACGATTCCGGTCAATACTGTCGTAAAAAAAGATCAGATGCTGGCGGGTACAAAAGTGGTACCATTGGTAGTAGCGGAAAGTGATGTAGCTGATGTTGAGGAGATCTGTATGAAGGAAGGTCCGGTGATTTCTGTCCTCCCTTTTGTCCCAAAGAAAGTTGCATGTGTAATAACCGGCAGTGAGGTCTATAATCACCGGGTTAATGACGCATTTGCTCCGGTAATCAGGTCAAAAATCGATGCGTATGGAAGTGAACTATTTGATATAGCATATGCTCCGGATGACAGTGAGATGATCACTTCTGCAATTCTAAAAGCCAGGGATAATGGTGCTGAACTGATCGTAGTTACGGGCGGGATGTCAGTTGATCCGGATGATCTTACTCCGGGCGCTATCCTTGCCACCGGAGCCAGGCTGGTTAAACAGGGCAGTCCTGTTCTTCCGGGAGCAATGTTTCTTGTTGCTTATCTGGATGAAATACCTGTATTGGGTGTTCCTGCGGCAGGTATGTATTTTAAGGATACAATGTTTGACCGGATGCTTCCGTTTGTATTTGCGGGTATCGAGATTCGCCGCAGTGATATCGTTGCGATGGGTGTCGGTGGCCTTATCATGAATAATGAGCGTTATATTGTTGAACAATAAATTTCAGTGTATCCAGTAGTTCTGGAACGGGAAAATGAAGTAACAGGAGTAACAGGAATGGCAGACGAATATACGAGAGAGTGGAAATTCCGGGCATGGGATCCGGTTGAAAAAAAGATGTATTCTCCGGAAGATCTGGAGGAACCCAATGCGGATGAAGATGCTCCGAAGTCGATTTACGGTAAATTGATTGACGGAGATCTTAAAATTTTGGACGTAAAAAAAGAACCGCCGGTTGAATTCCTTCCGATGCAGAGCACCAACTGGTATGATAATCATCAGAATGAGGTATATGAAGGCGATATTCTGGAATTGGACGACCGGTACTGCCAGGTGATCTGGGATGAAGAAACCTCCGGATACATGCTTCTGTATAATGATGGAAGCGTGGAGCAGGGCGGCGAGTATCTTTCTGATGCGATGCAGATAGCAGGGAATATTTTTGAAAACGGCGATGCGGATCCGGAAGACAGGAGACGGACATTGCGTTTCAGGGCATGGGATCCTGATTCAAAGATTATGTACCAGCCAGAGGATCTCATTGACCCGGAACAGGATTTCTCTTTTTCTGTATATGCGTATCTGACGTTTGGAGTTCTCTATATTTATGATTTTAAAAATGATCCGCCGATGGAATTGATCCCGATGCAGGACACCGGATGGGTGGATGCAAATGGAAAAGAGATCTTCGAAGGAGATATCATCAGTATCGGAGAAGAAGAAGAAACTGCACAGGTAATATGGAGCGCAGAGATCGGACAGTTTATTTTCATGGTGAATGATGGGACTCTTGTACCTGGTGCGGGTTCTACAGCCGTTCAGACAGAAGTAATCGGAGATATCTACCAGAACCCGACACTGGTTCCTCAAATCTAATCAGTATTACCAAATAGTTAGGGAGGCAGACAATATGGATTCACTGAATATCACTTTAGATCTTAATGACCCAAAAACAGTGGCTGAATTTGAAAATCTGTATGTGGATTTCTATCTTGAAGATGATATGTTTGAACTGAATGGTCAGTTTTTTGTAATAGACGGCCAGTTATATATTGAAGTTCAGAATGGAGTCATGCACATGCTTGAAATGGCGGGCAAGGAACTCCGCCTGGTTCAGATCGGGAAGGTTTTTACTGCTTATCGTCCGGATGGAAAGAAATTCTATATGGCGATCAACAGAGTTTATCATAAAATCGAGAATCCTGATGCAGCAGTATTTACAAAGTACCATGAGGAATATGACATCAACGAGTTCTATCTTTTGATTGAGCAGGACGATATTGCTGTTAAATATCATAAAGATTCAAAGAAATGGACTATTACGAAAAATAAGATTAATACATATTATCTGGGCGATACCTATGAATATGATACAATCGAAGCTCTCTGTGAGGCGAATCCGGATGATCTTTCCGGTACATGGGAAGGTTTGATTTATGAAGCCTATGAAGAAGAATCGGATTTCACACAGTGATGGTTTCTTTTTTCATGAAGGAGAGATGTCTATGGGTAAAATCGTAAAGGAAACAGGAAACCGGGGGTATGAGCCTCCTGTAGGTATCAGAAAAGGATGTGGGCTCTGTCCGTCAGGATGCCGTTCTTTTTGTATCAGAGGGAAACTGACTTCGAACGATATTGTTGATGGAGAGATGGATGATTTTAAGCTTACTCCGATAAAAACAGATTATGGTTCCTTTAGAAAAAGATAGATAATCACTGTATGTTTCGGGTCATTGAATGATGCCGGTAACAAATATAACCGCCTTCCGGGCGGTTTTTTTCTTGTTCAAAAGCAGAATTTTACTGAAAATTCAACGGTCAGTTGGCAATGAACTGCAATATACATGATTTAGCAACTTAATATTTTTGAGCATATAATTGACAAAACTAATTATGACATATATAATAAGCAAGGATAACAATCATATCTGTGCTTATTTTTTTTGTGCGGATAAACAAAATCATGAAAAATGATGACATCTTGTCTCAGGAGGATTTAATATGGGCTTCATTGATGAAAACAGAAAAGTATTAGTTACCGCAGGAGGTAAAACCTGGAGTTTTAAAACGCTTGACGGTTCTCTGCTTGAAGCGCCTGCAGGAGCCACTGATGTAATGACAGAAAAAGTAACGGAGATCGCCCAGAAATATCTGGAACCGATTTCCGGAACGGACGAGGATTCCTTTGAATTACTGGGCAGAAAAATTCCGGTGTATATCGATCGTTTCATCGACCTTACTGTAGGTGAAGTATTGACGGAAACAGCAAAGATATATCCGGATCAGACTGCGCTGATCACTTTTGAAGGTGACAGAAGCATCACTTACAAAGAATTTGAAGAAAATGCAAGAGCATTCGGTAAGTATTTGCTGAGTGTAGGCATCAAAAAAGGTGATATCGTAGGCCTGTGGATGGCAAACGGTATTGAGTCTATGATCGCTTCCTACGCAGCGATTAAAATCGGTGCAGCAGTCGCGGCATTTACTCCATATGAAAAGCAGGAACAGATGGAGGAACTGGTAAGACGTTCTCAGGTTTCAACTTTTATCTTATATAGAGGTGCCAAGACAACTGAGAATATTGAAATGCTGGCGAATGATATGTATCCTGAGGTTAAAACTCAGAAGTACGGAGAGCTCAGCTTTGCAAAGGCTCCTTTGATTAAACGTGTTATTCTTGTAGGGGCGGACGGCGAGTACGATTATCCTGGAGTATATGATTTTAATAAGGCCATGGAAGAAGGACGGGCAATGCCGGATGATGATCTGGAAGCCGCCCAGGATTCAATCAATGTCAGGGATCTGGCCTTTGTTATCTTCACTTCCGGAAGTACAGGATTCCCGAAAGGCGTAATGCTGTCTCATCTGAATGTCGTAGAAAATTCCAATACGTTGTGCGACATGATGGGTCTGACACACGATGATAAGATGATGATGCAGATCCAGTTGTTCCATACATTCGGATCTGTCGCTTCCGGACTCTGCGGGATCCAGAGAGGTATTCCGATTGTATTGGCCAGAAGATTCAAGCCGGCGGATTCCCTGGTAGCGATTGAGCGTGAACAGTGCACAGTAGTATCCGGTGTTCCGACCATGTTTATCGGATTTGTTGAAGAACTTAAGAAGAATCCGGATAAATACAATATCGATTGTATGGATAAGGGGATTACTGCTGGTGCAGCTTGTCCTGAACAGATGGTACGTGATATCCAGGATATTATGCATGTTAAGCACCTGATTGCCTGCTACGGCCTGACTGAGACCGGCCCTTGTGTATCCGGTACGAGTCCTGACGATTCCGTAGAGATTAAGGGTAATACTGTTGGGCGCCTGGTTCCGGGTGTCAAAGTGAAGTTTATCGATCCTGATACACTGGAAGAAGTACCGGCTGGTCAGCCAGGTGAGATCTGTGTAAAGGGATACGGCGTCATGCTTGGTTATCTCGGAGACCCGAAGAAGACGAGAGAAACATATACGCCGGATGGATGGCTGAGGACAGGCGATTCGGGTTATCTCGACGAAGATGGAGTTCTCAGGCTGGGTGACCGTCTTAAGGATCTTATTATCCGCAGTGGCGAAAATATCAGTCCGGGAAATATTGAGAAATTTATCCAGACGATTCCTGGAGTTGCGGAAGTATACGCCATCGGTGTTAAACATTATAAGTATGGCGAAATTGTTGGTGCATTTGTTCGTCCTGATGAAGGTTCCGATATTACGGCTGAAGATATCAGGGATCAGTGCGATGGTAATGTCCCGACCCTGTCGATTCCGACGTATTATTGGTTTGTGAAAAAAGGCGGCGATATAGAGGAGTTCCCGCTTCTTTCCAACGGAAAAGTTTCCAAACCTGAACTCAGGAAGATCGCAGAAGCAACGAAAGAAAACAAGACGCAGCTGAGTGCGCACAAACCTAAGAAATAGGGATAAGTTTCCTTATTCTGACAGAAAAGTTCGAAAACGAGGTGAATCAGATGTTTGATATCAATGAACAACTTACCTATCTCGTATATGTTATGCAAAAGAGAATGCGCCGTCGTATGGCAAGGGCTCTTGATACATATGACGTCACATTGGAACAGTTTGTTGTATTGTATAATCTTGTCATAGAAGATGGGATTAATCAGAAGAAATTGTCTGGCAGAGTCGATAAAGACCAGGCGACTCTTGCGAGGATTCTGGATATTCTTGAAAACAGGGGATATGTAGAGAGAAGGACTACAGAAAAGGACCGCAGAGCTTTCCTTGTATTTATCACAGAGAAAGGCCGGGAAAAGGTCAGAGATACTGCCAGACGACTGGGAACTGTTCATAAGGAAATAATCGATGGAATTCCTGACGGCAAGGTTGATGAGTTTATTGATCTTATCAAACAAATGAATGAGAATCTCGAATCGATGCCAAATCAGGAAAAATAAAAACTAATTAAGGAACGGTACAGAAAACTTGTGCCGTTCCTTTCATTTTTTGGTATATTATTAAAGGTGTCTGTTTGATGAATGAGTACGCATTTATAACGTTTTTTATAGACTTCAGAGGATCTGATCATGAGAATCTTTGCGATGTCCGACCTTCATTTGTCTGAGGCGTCGGGAAAACCGATGGATGTTTTTGGTTCACGCTGGGAGCATCATACAGAAAAAATGAAAAAAAACTGGGATGATCTTTTGAATGAAGATGATGCAATAATTATATCCGGAGATGTTTCCTGGGGATTAAAGCTTGAGGAAGCAATGGCTGATCTTCAGTGGATTCATGAAAGGCCCGGGAAAAAGTACATCACAAGAGGAAATCATGATCTATGGTGGTCTTCTTTGACGAAGATAAATAGTCTTTTTGACGATATAATTTTTATACAAAATGGATGTGCGGTAGATGGAGAAACTGTCATTTGCGGAACGAGGGGCTGGAATCTGAAACTGAATAATCCGGAATGGACAGAACATGATGAGAAAATATATCGAAGAGAGCAGATCCGTTTGAAGATGGCTCTTGAGGCTGCGAAAGAAACAGGGGCCTCCAGAATGATCCTTTCACTCCATTATCCTCCTACAGATTACCGTGGGAGTGATACTGCTTTCTCAGAAATCATTGAGCAGTATCAGCCGGATATCGTACTTTACGGGCACCTTCATGGTGAAGAAGCAGCGAAGCATGCTTTTAACGGCAAAAAAAACGGGATTCAATACAGATTGGTATCGTCTGATTAT
>CADBOX010000344.1 GCA_902796415.1 uncultured Lachnospiraceae bacterium | reverse complement strand
TGATTTGTATCCGTTTTTTATCTGTCATAATAGTGATTTTGGTATTACCGGTACATACGGACCTAATGGATTACAGAAATTCTGGATCACAGAGGGATTTTTCCTGTCATTGCCGGAAAACCATTCAAAAGAGTCATTGCCGTTAAAGCCTTTTGAAAAAGGTTTTGTTTGGCATAGACATGAATTAAGGCATTATGGTGAATATAAAGGTGGAGATGTCAGGATTATGTCGGAGAATAGCAGGGGAACACTATTTGTCCGTAATTCAAGAACTATGTCCTTTTTTGAAGATATTCACTTGTTGACGTATGAAACGCTGGATAATGCACTGGATCAAGAACGCGGTTACCTGGGAGGAAACTCCTACTGGACTTTTGCTATTCAACTACATAATGGAGACCTTCTCTGTTCCTATGAAGGATGTGGATTGATGCGGATTGACGGAAGTACGGGAGAAATGATTAGAGATATATCTTATACTCCAGGACTGGCTTTATGGGGGTGCAACTTCCGTAAAGTGATTGCACCCGATGAAATAAAAGAGATACTTCGGGAAAATGGGGCCATTGTAAGTGAAAGCTAGAGAGTTTGCTGTAGTGTTTATATCTGAGATTATTACATGAAAGACGCTGACCAGGACATGCAGTGTTATTTTTACATTATATAAAACAGAATGAAATCACCCTCGTCAACAAATACTATATGATATGGCAAGGTAGGATTACAGAATCTATCACAAAGCATCTATATAAAGGAGAATCTAAACGATGGCAGTGATTTTTGTCGGAAACGGAATCAACCAGAACGAAGGTCTGGTCTACTCCTGGGAGGGCCTCCTTGATAAGGTTGTAGAACACTTACACTCAGAAAAGATAAAAAGAGGTGATGGACAAGTTGCTGCCGGGCTGGTTCCGCAAAGACCTAAGGTGGAAGGACTTTCCATGACAATGGGATTTGAGCTCCTGGAATTTTTTGCAGTTGACAATGAACTCGCCGGTAACGGGTACGGACTCAAAAAGAGTATTGCAAAGGTGATCCGGGACAAGATCCGTGAAAGAACGAAAGAAAAGGATTTCAACTGGTATCACACGATCCATGCTCAGATAATGAGACTTCCTATCCAGACATATCTCACTACCAACTATGATTATGCTTTAGAGCAGTCAGTCAGACCAGATTTTGTAAGAAAGCCTTCTACACGGGAACTCCAATATAGCAGGATGAGGTGCCAGACCGTCAATGTCGATGGTCAGACCAAAACGGTTTATCATATACATGGGGAGATAGATGCACCGAATTCAATCTGTCTGGGCTTTGAACATTATTCCGGAATACTGGAGAAAATGAGAGGTGATCTTTTACGGGGGACACATGACTCGCAAATAGATAATGATTCACATTCATTTCATCTCAGGGATGTTCTGACTGGAGTGGAGCCGGCAGACAACTGCTGGTATTTGAAAGCGTTTACTGAGGACGTCTATATCCTGGGATTCAATATTGAATTCGCTGAGCAGGATTTATGGTGGCTTCTGGATTATCGCTATAGAAAAATTCGTGAAAGAAAACTTCCCATTACGAACCATATATATTTTATTGATGTGGATTCAGAGGATGATAGAAAAAAGTCAAATATAATAGCGAGAAATACCGCACTCGCAAAATTCGGTGTGGAAGTCAAAATAGCAGAAGGCAGAGGATACCCCGAACGTTATCGTTGGGCACTGGACTGGATCGAAAGACAGCTTAAGTGAGAGTAAAGATGTTTTATTATCTCATGATTATGAACAGTTCCGAAATGATTTAAATTCCTATGCGGGAGATAGAGCAATGGCTCAAACACTATATTACTGAGGCCGAAACCGTCAGACCGCTCACAAATTAATCCGCTCACCCCAATTCAATACTCAGAAACGCCCATAGGAAGAAAGCATAATCAGAGCAGAAGATTCAATGCCTTGTTCAACTATGAGGAGATATAAGAAATGTTTGCAGCAAGCACATATGAAGAGATAGAGTCGATAGAACGGAAGATTGAGAATATGGAAATAGTAGTATTCTTGTTTGCTCGTTCTACGGATAAAGATATTCTAAAAGAGTTCGAATATATTCACTATAATTCAGCGGGTTATTGTTCTATCTATGCCATTGGCTATACCGATGATCCGAAAAAGATTTCGCAAAATGGGTATAAGCTGGTTGAAGGCGTGTTCGATAATAAATGGTCTTTCAGTATGAAGGCATACGTTGATTTTAAGAATAAACTTGAACAACGAATTAAGTGGAAGTATTCCGGAGAAGCGGAAGTGATAATTCTTCAGAATAACCCTTGGGGAAGAGAGCCACTGAATTTTCAGAATTATGTTGCAATAAATATAACAAAAGGTGTTCATGAGGGATATATTGATTCCTTCCAGAGTTTTATGGAATCATTAGTCAGAAGCGC